>JBBSAU010000008.1:0-16391 GCA_038251925.1 Patescibacteria group bacterium
GAGTTTTCCATTTTATTTCGCCTAGTCTAAAACATTTGTTTATAATCTTCGTCGTAGCGATTGTTTATTTAACTTGTACGGAAATTATAAAATTAATGTACTATCGAAATAAAAATAATAAAGTAGAGCTTATTAAGTAAATTTGTCTATTTACAAAAATAAGGAAATATGGTATAGTAGTTAGAATAAAATGTATTTAAAAAATAGTGATTAATTAATTTTTGGAGAGGATTTAATAATATGTTAAAGGAGAAGGAATATTTTAATTTTAATAAGCTTAAAACTAAGGCAAATACTTCAGAGAACAGCGAAGAGGGCACCATCGACGACGAAAACAGTTTATTAAGCGGGAAACAAACAAACGAATTACAGAGTTTGGTTAATAATTTTTTTGATGATTGTTTAAAAATTAGTAAACAAGAATCTAATTTTTATCAAAAGTCTTATGAATTAACAAGTAGGATTAATTCATATTTATTGAACACTGATAAAAATTTTATTCCAAACGAAGAATACTCGGGCAGGGTCAGAGAGGCCAACAAGATTACAATTACTGAATTGCTTAAATTTTGTGAAGAAAATCAAGGAGATCCAAATTTCAATCAGTTTCTAAAATCAGTTAGAGCTGCTTTTTTTAACAGTAGCCCCTCTTTAAGCTCTAATCTTAATATTGAAGATAAATTTAGCTTAACCGCTAAGGCGACAAGATCAGTGGAAATTTATGGGCAAATTGGTGGTTGTATGGCGGACGACCTGGTTTACAGTTTGTCATGGGAATATGAGCCGCAAAACTTTGATAAATTTTTAGAAGTTTTTAAAAATAAACCTTACGCTGAACAATTTGATGAAATCCACTTAATTAAATTACTATCAGCCGACGCGGCTGGTACGGGGTCATCTGAAGAAGGATTAAGTAACCTCCGTATAATATTGGAAAACATGAAAAAGGGCACTAGCTCAGCTTTTTTACGGTATGCTATAAGCTTAAGTGAGAAACAACTCGATGAAGAAGAGGCTAACCCTAGTAGGGGTATAGTTAAGTATTCCGAGGATAAAGGAAATTTGCGTTTTAATGAGTATTTACCAGCAACTGAAAAAAACGAATCGATGAATTTAGAGAAGATTGTTTACCCCAATATTCCAGTAGAGCCGGGAAATAAGTTAATAAAAATAGCCGCAGATGCCATGGCCATAATAGACCACAGTAATACTCCCGTTAGTTATGGTTTATTTTCAACAGATGAATATAATCAAAAAAAAGAACAAGCTTCAAAAGTATCCCTTATTGATTTGAAAAATATTAAGGATATTTTTCTGCAGCCTGAAGAAATTAATTTAGAAAATTTAATTACTTCGGTAAATAATAAAATATTTTCTCCATATTACGAGATTGAAGGTAGCGAAAAAAATAAAATAGCAGAAATATGGTCGAAATTCAGCCCGGAGGTGCCACTTGATAGTTGGCTTAATTTTTTAAATTTTCAGGAAAAAATTATTTATTTAAAAAATGAGCTACAAATAGATGAGTCGGAGATCAATGCTGAGGTAGAGGATAAAAATTTAAAAGCGAGCAATGTTTTTTTACAGTATTTTAGCACGGTTGCTCCTCAAATTTTAGAAATTAAACAGAATGCAGGTTTCAATTCGATTTGGAAAGAATTCGATTCAGCTTATAAAAAAAACAATACTGAAGAAGCATACTCAGAAGCGATTGACTTTATTTCTTGTCTTAATTCCTCGCAGTTATTTAATCAATCAAGTAATACGGAAGAACAGCCAACCAAAAAGAAAGATTTTGAAAGTCAATTGAAGCTTTTTTATAACAATTTAAAAAAAGAACATGAGAATAATTTTTTAGAAGCAGAACGTTTAATATCAGATATGTATACAAAAGCTGATAGTTTACACCGCGGACTGATTGAAGATTATTATAGTGAGCTATCTTTAATCGGTTCCAATTTCGAAGAAATTTCTAAAGAACTATTAATTAAATTGCAAGTTTTAGAAAAAAATTTAAAAAATAATGCGCTGGAAATTACTTTTAATGATTATAATTCTTTACACAAAGATAATCAGATTTCTGATTATATAAACAACAAGGAGGCTGAAGAGATTTCTTTACTTTTGAGACATATGCAGCGGCCTGACATGGAAGCTTATATTAATGATAAGTTGAATATAAATTTGAAAGATACTCCTTTTCGTTATCAAATATATTTATTAAAATTTTTAAGTGAAAACAGTGAGGAAAAAGTTAAAGAAATCGCCGAATTTATAAATGCAGCTAGTACGGATAAAGATAAAATTAATCGTATTAAATCATTTTTATGTCTAAGTGTTGATTATGGCACAGGCGAGGCTATCCTAAATCTAGGGAAGAAGTTAAGACCTGAACAGACAGATCAATTGCTTTCTAAGGTAGCAGAGATTAGTGATTCTGATGACGCGCAAAGTGTTTCACGCATATATCAAGAATTATTTTTTAATAAGAATGTTGATACGAATAAATTAACGCGAGTAAGTCTTTCGCGGGCTAGTAATTTATTAGTTGAGGCTAATAGTCAATTAAGCTCAGAGACTGAAGGACTTGTTAATATTAATAAATTAATTGTTGAGTTAGACAGGGATTTAACAAGGTTTCAGGAAAATCTGGAGGAATGCGCAGCGACCGCTAAAAAACTTAATGAAATTTATCGTGACTTCGGCGATAGCGCCATTGAAGATTTAGCCTCTATAAATGGCCAAAAAAGTGATGTAATAAGTGACGAAAAATTTGAAGATTTAGTCAAGGGATTTAATGAAAGCAAAAAAGAATTGATAATGAACGATTTTAACGAGCATAAAAAATTTAGCGCTGAACGTTTAAAAGAAATTATCCGATATTATCAAGAGCAGGTCGAAATAGAATCTTATAGCTGGGCTATGCCCCAGGTGAACCAAGATTTTGAAGATGAGAAGACTAAAAATGGAGAAGATTCTGTAAAAGATTTTGATTGGATCGCCAGATTAGAAAATTATAATAAAGAATTTCCATCAACAAAAACAGAAGAACAAATTATTTACGAACAGACAATTAAAAAACTACAGCAAGCTCTCCCGTTGCAGATCGCTTTAGAAAAGAAAATTGATCAATTGGTTTATGGCCAAGAAGAAACTAAGTTGCCGGATGGTTTTAGTAATTTTGAAAATTCTTCAGTGACTCCGGAAAATATTCCTGAAAAAACACCTTTATATTTTCCCGTAGGTATTTCTAAGGATCTACCTTCTTGGGAACAAGTTTTAAAAGGCGAAAAGAAATTTGCTAAACCGATTGATATTTACGGTTATATGTTTTGGTTGAATAACCAAGAACATCCGGTTCGTCTTATTGTCTGTGACGAAATTCAAGTTAATAATTATGTTGTACGCTATGGTAAGAGTGAAAATGAGGCGCGTGAAACGGCGCGAGCCATCGGGGCCAGAGAGGCGGCTCAATATAAAAATATAATTGACACCTTCGGTCTAACAAATATTATGTTAGAGAATTATGATGAATTTTTAAAAGAAAATGAAAAGGATTATAAGCGCTATGAAGGGGAGGTTAAAAAATTAGCGGAACTTCCAAATTTTAAAGAAGCCTTTTTAGCCATGGTTCAGGAATCGGTTTCCGGTGCCGATAAGGAAGAGTATATCGCTTATGCTCTCGAGGAATTATCTTGGATTTTAGCAGCGGATGGCACGAAGATTGGGCACTTAAACGAAGCGCGCTATGATGTTTTAGCGGAAGTTATTCGAAATTGGGAGCGGGCGGGCAAGGAAAGGGGCATCGATGTTTTAACTAATCCGAGTAGCCCCGAAGCGCAAACGCTTTTAAATACAGTTCATAAGATTATACGTGACACACTAAACGAAAAGAAATCGAAGTTAGATAAAAATTCTTCGGCGGGTGCTTATTTTCAGCGCTTGCAAGATCATTTAGGAAAGATAAAAACAGACTCGAAAGTCGGCCTAGATAAATCAATTAAAAAAGAGTCATTATCTTTAAATTTTATTTGTCCAGAAGTCGGCTCCGCTAGTTTTGGTTTCCGGGGTGATTTTGAAGAGAAAGAAAGCGTAATTAAATTTAAAGAGCCATACAGTACTTATTTTTATAAAACTGAATCCGATCTCCTTATTAATAGTGATCAAGTCGTCGCTGCTGGTGAAGGTTTAATTGGTGGTAAAATTTTAACACTTGATAATAAAAAACAATTAAAATATGCTGAGAGTGTGGTCCGTCCGATTTTAAAACATTATTTTGCGAGCTTAGAAAAGGCGCCAGCTGAATATTTTGAGAAAATAAATAAGAGTCGGGAAGAGCTTTTAAACGAAGCAAAAGAATCTACTAGCTTGCTTTCCGTTTTACGTTTTATTCAAAAATATATTGTTAGGCCAACAGAGTTGGTTTAACAGCCTTCTCATTAGTGATTGCTTCTTTATTTTGTTTTTTTAGCCACTCTGGTTGTGATTCTTCTAAATTCTTTTTGCCAAATTCCCAGATAAAATTAAAGATTGACAGAAGGGTTTTATAGATTTCTTTGTTTTCAATAATCACGCCCACCATGAAGTCGGGTGAGAAGGTTACAAAAGAAACTTTGTTATTATAAATATTTATTTCAGTCGCAAAGGGATAGGTTTTATGATCAACGAATAAGATATCAGTTATCTCATTAGATTTATAGTCTTTCATGTATGTAAGTGCTCGGGGGTTATTGGGAATAATTACTTTTTCATATACACCGAGCTTTTTTCTTTTGGGAGCATAGTAGTTAGTATTCCAATCGCTAAGATAAGTTGCGTAACTAGCAACATCCGAAAATGTACAAAGTATTTTATCAGGATTACTAAGTAAAGTATCTTCTAAAACTTTTTTTACGCCCTCTTCACCTTCATAAAATCTTACCCCCGGCTTATTACTCACTAGGTTATAGGCCGAAACTAGATCCGGTAGAGAAGCGGCGAATTCTTTCTTAGTTTTATCCAATTCCTTTTCCCGTCGCGCCAGAACTCTTTCTAAATTAGAGGGATGCTCAGCGCTAAACAAAGCTACTCCGAGTTTGCTCTCTTTTTTTATAACTAGATTCAAGTCAATTAATTCCTCAAGACCCTTATAGGCAACGCCGCGGGGTCTTTTTGTTATTTTAGCGATATCGCTCGCTTTTTTTGGTCCATTTTGGAGTAAGCAGCCAAAGATTTCTGATTGAACTTTAGTTAAGCCGAGGCCTAAGAGTATTTTTTCGTTCATATATTTAGCTAATGTTACTTAGTTAATTTTACAGCTTTTATATTAATTGTTTAATATTAGGTAATTTTATTAGTAGTCGGGGCCGTTTGTCTATTTTTACTGTGGATAACTTTACAAAAATAAGTTTTTATTGTATTGACTGTCAAGTTAATTTCTTATTTATACATACATTATAGCAAATTAAAATATAAGTGTCAACTTTGATAATGACAAAATAAATAAATAAATACGCCTGTTTTAGGCAGTACTGTCTTATGTTTTGCTAACAATTGCTGGGAAATGTAATACTAGGTATTGACAAAGTTGTCAAAGGATGCTAAACTGTCAGTATCGAAAGTGAGAAAAGATTCTGGACGAAATAAGCAAATTGAGTTCTTTCAAACAAAACATTTAAAAAAATATATTCTCGGTTCGATTCTTGGTTGGGTTAGAGTGACGGTCACTATGAGGAGAGAGCATGGTGAAAGTCCAATCCGAAGGGATTCGAAAGGGAAATGACTTAGCGGCGAGCGGCCACTTCTCATCAACAAGATGAGAAAGACCCAGTCTCCGATAAGAGACAGCACATTACAACAAAATAAATTAATGGAAGGAGAGAGCCATTAGTGAAAATTATTAACTTAAGTAGCAAACTACAGGCTGCGAAAGTAAATTATTGATCTATATATGCAGCTCTTTCCCAGAAAGAGTTTTTTTAGTGCCAGTGGCGCTAAAGCAAGACGAATAGTAATGGAGTGGAGAGAGTGGACGAACCATGCGCGTCCCAATAAATAATATATCCTTCTCCTCTTCATCACTATCCGCCCTGCGGAGCCGAAGGAATAACGGTTAAATTATTTCTTAGTACATTATAAAAAATAATAGCGTTGCTGCCGATTTTAGGAGATTGAAATGGACAACCATTGGCTCAGTAAATGAGCAAGGAGAGAGTCCATGTCCCAAGATCAGCAAGCGCTTAATCGTTTGCTTCTGACTTATATAAGTTAGAATCAGCGTTTAGTCGAGCCGATCCGGAGATTACGTCGCAAACCGTAATCGAAGGCGCAGGCGACCTTAGTAATTAGTAGCTGTATTTCTGAAAGGAGAAAAGGCTCGGTGAAAAGCGGCTAGCGCGACCGTCTCTTACGAGGAGATCGGCCAAGCCTTCAGACCTTGAACAAGTTTGGGACTTGGAAACTTCCTCGAAATAGAACATGAGTTTGGTCGGGAGAGGAAAGAACCTTGAAAATTTAATAATCGAAATTAATTAGTTAAAAGATTAGTTAAATTAGATATATATAAGTCTTAAGGACGGAGCGCTTTATGAACGCGATATCTTTGAGGCTTAAGTTATGGCTGATTTAGATTTATGAATGACGAAAGAGAAAAAGTTTTTCATTAATTAATTTGGTTCTACTGATTGCTGAGATAGTTCTTAATAAAATTGTCTGGGCAGTCGCTAAAACCAAATAAGAAAAATGAGAAATTCACAAAAATTAGCATCCGCTCGACTGAGCGAGATGCAAATCGCTCTTTTGAGCGTCGGCCTTGGGACAGTGTCCCAGGCTGTAAGTTGTAACATCGAAATGGCGCGCGAAGCACGCCAGATTAGAATTGATGAGGCCTATAAAACGGCCTCAAAAAAAATTTCTGCGGGCGACCGCAGTCAAAAAGTCCTGGCCGATTACACCAGGCTTCGGAGAATAGTATCTCCGGATGTTCGGAGGGTTTTCTAATCCCTCCAAAACGTTCAAGAAGACAAGTCGTTCAAACTTGTCTTTCTTTCCGAGTTCATCATTAATATTATTTAAAAATGGTGGGTTCAGAGAAGAAAAAAATAGTTTTGTTTCATTTTTTATTTTTACTTTTTCTAAAGTATTTTGTTCGGATTATTTTGAATCTCATTGTTAATTTATAAATGAGGCGTAGAATAATCCGGGCAATGTTGCTGCGGAGAAAATAAAAGCCGTTAAGAGCGGTAAAAAAATGAAGAAAACTATAAAATTTTTCGCTTCACTCGGAGTGAAGGCTGGATACGGACACGACAACGTGGCCGTCACTGAAACCGAAACTCCTGAAGCCACCGCCGGTAAGGCCTGGCAGCTCGCAGCTGCCGCGGTAATGGCAGCAACCGGCCCATATATTGGCGCCGTGATTACGGCCGCCAAAACTGTTTATAACGTCGACTGGGGCTGTCCCGTCGGCGGTGAGGATACAGTCGCCATCACTGGCGAGTGTAACCCGGAGTACACTGAAATCGCCGCCTACAAAGCGGCCGTTATCGAAACACTGAGGGCAACCGCCCTCGCTCTCGGGCAATCCACTACTCAACTCTGCTTCTTAGAAGCTGAGTTCGAGTATTTGGACTTTAGGTCAAAAGCCGAGTAGTTCAAAACGCTCTCTTCTGCAGAGCATTTGGCGTTAGCCAGCAGAAAAAACGTGTAAATTAAGACTGCGTTAAGGTCTTGAGACTCACAAGATAGAGTCAAAATTATCGCGTTGATTATTTTTTCTAAAATGGAAAATTTAATTAACATGACTCCTCACGCGATCTCAATCGTGACTGCGGACGGTACCATTCTCAAGACTATCCCTGCTTCAGGCGGATCAGTGAGACTGAAAACCTCAACAGTTCCGGTTGGAGTTGGGGTTGATGGTGTGCGTTTATCAAAAACTGTTTTCGGTGAGCCCGATGGTTTGCCGGAACAAGTTGATGGTACGTTCATAATCGTATCCCAACTCGTAAAGACCGCTTTACCACAACGCTTGGACTTATTAGTTCCAGCTGAAGTGGTGAGAGATACCCAGGGCAACATCTTAGGATGTCAGTCCTTAGGAATCTAAGCGATCTTGCTGAGGTTTCTGAATAAGATTCGGAGTGTTTAAGCTAACACTTGGCAACAGAACAAAATAGTTCACCTTTCTCTTGAAAAGGTTTTGGCGTTCGCCATCAAGAATGTTCATAAAGGCAAGTTGTTCAAACTTGCCTTTCTGTTTGTCGATGTGTATCGGCACTGATGAGTCCAAAAGGACGAAACAGAAAAAAGATTATTAACCAAAAAAGAGACCTTCCGTGAGATCGATGCAAGTCGGGGTAAGCGGAGGGATAAAAATTGAAGAAAATCATTATGTGCGGACCGCCCCACAGTGGCAAGTCCGTATTTCTGGCCAATATTATGGCCAAATTACCGTGCGATCAATACATTTTGATCTATGGTTGCCCCGACGGCGAGGGGCATTGGTCGAATATCGCCAACCAAAACGTCGCCCAGGTGATACGGCAGAAAGGCGCATTTGATGCGACCTTTATGTCGTTTACTACCCGCTCAATCCGCAACGCCGAGCAACGCTTGGTTTTAGTGGATGTCGGCGGACGTCGCTCTACGCAGAATGAAACAATCTTTCGCGAGTGCGAAGGATATGTCATTCTTTCATCTTCGCCGGAAGAAATTCCGGCCTGGCGTGAATTCGGAGATGGCCTTGGCTTAAAATGCTTGGCTGAACTCGATTCGCGCTTGAGCGAAGAAGAATCCGTCGTTTATCCTGAGAAGGAAGACGGAGTGCTGCGTGGTTTGGTGGTTGGGTTGGAGAGGGGGACATTTGTCGACTCTCCTGTGATTGATGCTTTAGCCGAGAGGTTTAAAGCAATCATCACGGCTAACAGCCAGATGACTCAGGCCGAAGAACAGGCCGACATTTCCGGGATTCAATTAGCCGATGAAATTGGCATTGAAGACCGGACTGACCCATTTTTGGGTTATCGGCCTTGGCATTTAGCCCTGGCTCTGAAAGCGGTAAAGAGATTAGTCTCTAAGCCGCTGGTTAGAATCTGGAATATTCGCAGTTTTTGGACTTCGGCTGCGATGTGTATTTTATTTCGGAAGTCTGTCGTGGAATTGTTTGATGTGTCTAATGGGTACATCGCGATTCCCGACTTGAAACCGAAAAAGTCCGGTTCACCAATCGGCCTGGACTGGAAAGTAAATGAAAAAGACGACTACACAATCGTCAATTTCAAAATCCAGGGCGATATTTTTAACATCTCCGCCCTGCATACGATTTACCCACCGGCTGTTAACAAGGCCAAGGGGGTAATTATTTCGGGTAAAGGGCCGATAGTATTGGCGGCTACGATTGGACGCGCTTATGGCAATTCTAAACATCCATTTATTGCGATGTTTGCCGCTGCTGAAAGCGGGCGCGAACAATTATCTTTGCAAGGACAAAAATGGGATGAAGTTTATCCCGGGTGTGGCCCTTGCGTTGAAATTGCCGGGCAAGAAATCGGGCGACTCTTTCCGGTGTCCGCTGAAGATCTTAAATTTAATTAAAATTTTTAGGGCCTTAAGGAGGACCCGTTTATGGAAAACAATAATTGGAAATTAGCCGATGGCACTCCGGTCATTGACCGAGAGAATAGCCATTTAGCTAGCCATCTCGCAACTTATCCACTTTTGAGCGAAGCGCTACCTTTAGCATTAGCTCAAATTATTCCCGACCCGCAGAAAGAGTTTTATCTGCAGGAAGTGGAAATGGGGAGGGTCGTTGGCAAAAGTATTTGCGTCGCTACTTTTGAAAGCGACCAGATTATTTTTGCCAAGCGACCGAATCGCTTTGGCGCTACCAGGTTCGTCGAGAACCGCGAGCCGGAAGAAAGTAGTAAAATTTCTGTCATACTTAAAAAAGGAGACGGCTACTATGTTCTTCTGTCCGCGTTTGTTGGCGGACTAACCCCTCCTGAACCCTGGGATAGGTATGCAGCTCCGGAAAGTTTAACTTTCTGGAACTTGCATGCCCTAATCTGGGGGCACGAGGAAGTTCTTCCCGGGACCGAAACCCGTGACTGCCCTTGGTAAATGGGTAATTAAAATTCGAAAGTTCTAGAGAATGGCACGTTCACGCCATTCTCTTTTTTTCCAAGCTTATCACTGGGTGGTAGGCTTAGAGAGAAAAAATCTGAAACTAAAAAAAGCCGTTAAAAGCGGTATAGAAAATGGAAGAAATTAAAAATCTCGAAAAACTCCAATTAATTGCCACGGAGTTAAAAGAAATGGCAATAGAAAGAGCCGCCGAGGTGGATATGGCGATTATCGCTATCCTTTCCGGATCGCATATGGTCATGCTTGGCCCTCCGGGTACGGCCAAATCAATGCTCGTGAAGAAATTCTGCGAGCGAATTGAAGGAGGAAAATATTTCGAGTATTTGCTCTCGAAATACACTACTGACAAGGATTTGTTTGTAGCGCAAACAAACATCGTTGAGCAATCAATGGAGTTTGGCAAAAGCATAAAGTTTATTCCGGACACGACCGGGATGCTTCCTGAAGCGCACATCGCGTTTTTGGATGAAACTTTTAAGGCGAATAGCGCCACCTTGAACTCATTGTTGACGCTCATTAATGAGCGGAAATTTTATGTTCAGGGTAAGCCAGTAGACTGTCCTCTTATCTCACTCTTTGGAGCCAGCAATGAGCTACCAGATGAGGACGAAGGTTTGGGTGCGCTTTACGACCGCTTTATGATTCGGATAATTTCTCAGCGAGTTAAGTCTCGCGATAACCGGATTATTATGCGTCAGAAGAGTCGCGCTCGTCGCGGGAAAACGGCCGCTGGAAATTTTCGGCCAACGACCATTTCTCTCGCTGAACTTGCCGACTTGAAAAAACAAGTTTTGCAAGTTGAGGTGCCCGTCTCGATAGATGAGCAGGTAGAGGAATTGATCGAGCAGCTTCTTGCCGAAGGAATAATTATTTCTGACCGGCGTGATGTGCGGATCGATCCGCTGCTGCAAGCTAGAGCGTTAATCGAAGGACGGACGGTCGTAAATGTTACTGACTTATCTATTCTTCGCCACTGCTTTTGGACAGATCCAAAAGAAATAAAAACGGTGGAAAGAATTATTTTGTCTGTTTCAAATCCAATGGAAAATGAAGCCATGGAGTTAATGGATCAGGCGGAAGAAATTCGCGTGAACGCGCTGAAGGCAACTGGCGATCGTGCCGGTGCAGCCGGAGCTGAGGCTAACACAAAACTTAAAAAACTTGTTTCAGAAATGGAGCATTTAATTGAGTCGGCTAAGGCTCAAGGCGTTGATTCTACTAAAGTTGTTGAAGCCAAAAAACGTATTCAAGGCTTCAATAAAGAAGTAGTAAAAACTTGTCTGGGAATTGATATTTAATTGGGAGGTAAATTATGAACACTAACCAAAAAAAATATCAGAATCTGCGCCGTGAAAAACACACGACTTCGGTCGTGTGCGATACTTACGACCAAAGAGCTTACGCAAAGCTTAAAGGTCAGGCGCAAAAATTGCAGGAGCTTGAAGAGTCGGGGTTGAAAGATTTGCCGACTTTTCCGCCGCTGATGCAAGACGTTTATTCGTCTTTGTATAAGTTTGAGCCGGAGCTCCGCAATAACGGCGAAATTTTACCGTCGCATCGTTTTCATAAATCGCTTATTGAGCAACTAATGAAAACGAATGAATTTAAAGAGCTCCGTACATATACGAAACTTGATGAATTCAACTCTGCGATGGCGACTTTATCGCTGGCCGGAAAAGCGCTAGCGCTTGTTCCAAAAGAGGTTCAAGAAAAAGCCAAAGAGATGAATAATCTTGAAAGTCAAATTGAATCTTTGGAGGATCAAATCGCTGGTGCGCAAAATCTTCTTAATCAGGCAAAGCAATCCGGTAATCAACCGGGTCAACCTGCTCAGCCTGGCCAAGGGACAAAAAAAATGGATACTAAAACATCTAAGCAAATTTCTGATTTAGAAGCGCAAGCTTTTGATGCAGAAATGTCTCTTGAAGAAGCGAACAAGAAACTCAATGAGCTTGAGTCTTCGCTTCAAGAAGAAGTTGAAAGCAAAATCCCCGAGCTTCGCGGCGCAATGCGAAAAGCAGCCGAAGAAGCACTCGATGAAGTTAAGGAAACTTCAGAATTTCTTGAGATGTGGGGGAGTGATGCCGGTAATGTGCAAGATATGCCGGTTGAAGAAAAGTTAAGACGAGCCAAAGTCTTGCAAGGTTCCGACAAGATGCGTAAACTCGCAAAACTGGTCGGGAAATTTAAACGGCTCGCACTCGCAACCCAAAGAACAAAAATCAAAGAAGCTTCTGCCGAAGTTTATGATGTTGTTCGCGGGTCTGATTTGGACCGAGTTCTGCCAACTGAATTTGACAACCTGGCTGATCCGATGATGAGATTAGATTTCTTTAAACGTTATGTTCAGGGAAATTTGCTCATCTACGAAAAAAAGGGGAAAGAAAAAGTTGGTAAGGGCCCTATCATCTGCTGCGTTGATAACAGTGGATCTATGTCGGGCGCGAAAGAATTCTGGTCTAAAGCGGTTGCTTTGGCGTTAATGGAGATTTCAAAACTCCAAAAGCGCAACTTCGCTTGTATTCATTTTGGTGATGATAATGATCCGATAAAGGTTATTGAAGTGCCAAAAGGTCAGGCAAGTTTTGAAACGGCGGTTGAAATCGGTTCCTATTTTTTAAGCGGAGGAACTAGTTTTATGAAGCCGTTAAACGAAGCGACCAACCTCATTGAAAAGCAGGAATTCAAAAAAGCGGACATCGTCTTCATTACTGATGGCGAATGTTCTGTTTCAGATGAATTCTTGAAAAAGTTCAAAGATACAAAAAAAGAGAAAGCGTTTAAAGTTATTTCTATCCTGGTGGATATGGGATCAACTACGCCTTCGGCCGTGGCGGAATTTTCCGATGACGTGCAATTTGTTTCTGAGCTATCGAGCGAGGAAGCGGGCGAAATATTTGCCCGAGTATAAATTTTAATTTTAAACCCTCTGCATAGGAAAATAAAATCCCCAGTGCAGTGGGGTACAAACGTGAAAATAAAACTGCCAATTGATAGTTTTGAGAATCAAATTCTTGAGGCTATTGAAAAAAATCCAGTTTCAATTATCGTGGCGGAAACTGGCGCGGGTAAATCAACTCGCGTGCCACAATTTCTTCTTGAGCACACCGATTATCAAATCGTTGTGACTCAACCGCGTCGTGTCGCTGCGAAAGCTGTGGCGAAACGCGTGGCCGAAGAAATGGATTGTCGTTTCGGTGGACTCGTCGGTTTTCGGACCGCCGTTGACCGTAATGACAGTGCGGAAACACGGTGCTTATTTGCTACCGACGGCCTACAACTCGTTCGCGAGTTGACGGGGGCTAGGGCATCAATGAGCAAAGGCATTTGCCTTGTTATTGATGAAGTTCACGAGTGGAATTTAAACATTGAAACCCTCGTGGCTTGGACAAAGCGGCACATTCTTTCCGGAGCTGATATTAAGGTGATACTTATGTCAGCAACTTTAGACTACGAACGCTTGTCGGAATTTTTCGATGACGCGCCCGTAGTTCAAGTTCCCGGACGATGTTTCCCAGTCGTTGGCTCACCAACTCATACTGATGGCATTATACAAAAAGATGCTAAAAGTATGCTTGAGGAAATTCAGCGATTGATCGATGAAGGAGCAAATTCACTTGTTTTTCTTCCCGGCAAAGGTGAGATTAAACAAATGGAAAATGCCCTGAAACTGGCAAATTTGAAAGCCATAATTCTTCCGCTCCATGGAGATGTTTTACCCGAAGAGCAGGAACTGGCGTTTAAATCTTTTTCTCTCCCGAAAGTGGTGCTCGCAACTAACATTGCGCAAACATCGCTGACAATTCCGGACATCGACGCTGTTGTCGATTCTGGTTTAGAGAGAAGAGTTGAGCTTGTGAATTCTGTCGAGACATTATTACTCGGCAATATTTCACGCGCCGATTGTCGCCAACGCGCCGGACGTGCGGGTAGAGTCAAAGAAGGTCAGTATGTTTTGTGTAACGACACAGCATATGATTCCTTCGCCGACTACCCAGTACCTGAAATCCAGAGGTCACTTTTAGACCAAATGGTATTGCGTTTGGCAAGTGCCGGTCTCGATGCTTTATCGCTTCCTTTTTATCATCAACCCGAAGCAAAAACTTTGGTTGATGCAAAAGAACTGCTTTATGCTGTTGATGCTGTTGATCAAGATGGCAACATAACAAAATTGGGTCGCAATATTAATCGCTTCCCAGTGAATGTAATGTCGGCCAGAATGATGCTGGAAGCGCTTGAACGCAAATGTCTTGCGCCGATACTGACAATTACGGCGGTGATGGGAACTCGCTATGGTTCTATTCGTCGTAAAAGTCGGGATAATGACCCTGACGATTATCAGTCTTGGGAAGAACTAATTGACTCAAATAAGAAGTATCAATCCGATCTTCTTCTTGAATACGATTTGTTTAAACTGGCCCGCTTAATGAAAAGAGGCGAGCTTGCCAAGAAGGGTATTGACCCAAGGGGATACGAGACGGCATACGAGATTCGCGAGCAGATTAAAAAGGCGATTCAAAGTCTCGGTTACCACGAAAAAGATCACAGCCTGAACAAAACAAATGAGGAAGAAGTCCTTAAATGTATTGCTTCTGGCATGCTTGTACATTTGTACAGGTATTCGGGTGGTGATGAATATGTAAATGGAGAAACGCGAACTTTAGAGCGTAAGTCCATTCTTCAAAATCTTTCCAGTAAACCCGAGTGGATTGTTGGTGAGCCGATGAACATAAACATTACTAACCGTCGCGGCAGGGCTCAGACCATTGCTTTGGTTAAGACCTGTACTGCGGTAAACCCGATGTGGTTTATCGAAATCGCTCCGCATTTAATGGAGCAGAAAAATGAAAATCTGCGCTTTGATTCCGAGGCGCTTGGCATGGTTGAAGATTGCACGGTAATTTTTAACGGTACTGAAATTTCTCGGGAAAAAAAGTTAGCAGAATATCGGCCGGAAACAGATATGTTGGATAAGTTTGCATACGCGTTAACGAATAATAATTTTTCAAGCGATAGCGCTTGGAGGAAAATTAATGACGCTAATAAAGCGGACTTAAAAAGGTATCAAGAATTGAGGTTAAGAAGCGGTGGAACAATGGAAAATATTGACTCATCGTTCTTGGCCGATTGCTACAAGCAAGTGCTTACGAAAGCGTTTGTAGGTAAGGAAATGAAAAACTTATCATTGTATGCGGTTGAGGTTATTCTTGGTGGACTCAGTTCGCTTTGGTTCCCGCTAAATTCTTATTTTTCAAGCGAAGATGAAGCTCGCGTTTTGCGTGAGAATCCGGACGCGCTTGAAATTGCCGGTCAAAAATTAGATGTAACTTATGGCCAGTCGTCAGGCGGTTATTATGCCAAAGTTACGGTTGATGAGAAATTTGTAGAAGAAGACGACTTTCTGCAAATAGCCCTTCCTAACAATCGTGAACTCACAATTATTTGTGGCGGTTATTCAGGAACAGTTTCCGGGATTCGGGCACAATTACATGAGCGAATGATTAACGGTTTTAAATCCGCGATTGCTCAATTTATTACTGTTCCTCAAGAAGAGCCGTTTATGCGGAACAATTGGGGTTGGGAAATTACTGAATTCGGAAACGCTTTAAAGAACCAGTTTGAAACGCTTCAAAATCGTGTTGTCGATGGTTTAACCAAAAACAATCTGGAAGAGCGTAAAGAATTGGTTCAAGCTGAAGTGGAGATTTTAAAATCCAATATTCTTCAGGAGCACGAACTCGCCGAAACAAAAAAAAGAGAAAGGGAGGAGATGTTAAAAAACAGCAACATCCCTGATTATCTTCTTGATGCTTTCAAAAATGACGTTGAAAGGGCTCTTCAGTTTATGGAAAACGTAGCCAATCTCTCTACCTCCAAGCTTGATGAACACATCATCGGAGCTTGTGGACGGTCGAAAGTCTATAATCATCTTACTGAACTTGGTGGCCCAGATTTTTTCTGCGGGGCTGACCCAAATAAAGTGAGTGGTTATGTATATGAGTACCACTTCGGTTCCGCATCTGGATCCAATGAAGATAGATATGAAGAGCCAAAAAAATCTCGTCAAGATAATTGGCAAGATAAAGTTGGAACTTCAAATGACGCCATGGCCGACGCCTTACGTCGTGCTGGTCTAATATAATTCTTTTTCGTCATCTCTCGACGTTAAATTGAGCGCTTTAAATCCTAAGAGCGAAATTCGGATGGATAAAAAAATTAATTAAAGTTCAAAAGTGCGAACAGGCCGTTTAACCTGTTCGCTTCTTTCC
>JBBSAU010000009.1:0-16018 GCA_038251925.1 Patescibacteria group bacterium
ATTATTATAGCTTGGTCTATCTTCTTCTTGATTATCTAAATCATTAGCAAAACGCGCTAAGACATAGAGAACACTTGATAAACGGTTTAGGTAAGCCGGGATTAAGCTATCTAAGGGTCGCTGGGAATTACTTTGCAATTGGATTACTCTTCTTTCAGCTTTCCGAGCTAAAGTTCGCCCGAAATCAAATAGGGCGCTTAATTTACTACCACCACTTAAAACAAAACTTTTTCTGGGTTTTATTAATTTACTAAATTTATTGATGATTTCTTCGCTTTGAATAACTAAATTTTCAGGAATAACAATTTCCGCCTCAGCAAAATAGGCCTGGCAAATAAAAAGTTGATTTTGAATATTTTTTATAATTTCTATAATTTCTGGTAAATTTTTAGCCTCAACCGCACATAATCCGAGCCATGAATTTAATTCATCTAAAGAACCAAGCACTTCAAAAATTAAATCGCTTTTTATGATTCTACTTTTAGGGTTCATTAAGTTTGAACTGCCATCATCTCCTCTGCCTGTGTAGTACATAAAGGGGAAATTTAATGAATATTAGTTTAATTCGCAGGCGCCACCGGCGCAAGCTAATTCTTTTTTTGCCTCAGTCTCATCAATTTTTTCATAACTAACAATTTGCGCAAAGTCCATATTTTTGAACTTATCCAGGAGTGTTTCGTACTCCTCTTTCTTAATTTCTTCATAAGGCGCTAATTGGTAGACATGATTACTACGCGGCAAAAAGGATAAACCACCAACAATTTCCCAATTTTCATAAATCCAGTCAGCGACGGCGATCCATTCATTTTCAGCGACCGAAACAGTCACTGAAGGATTATGTTCAGTAAAATTAAGTTTAACCTTTTTCCAGTGCTCAAGTTGATCAAGGGCGTGAATGTCACTACTAAAAATTGAGCCTTCTGGCGCCTTCACTGGAAATTCAAAAACAAAAGTAGTGGCATTGAGCAAAGACTGACCAACCTCTGGTTTAAATGGAACTCCTTGATCTCTCAACATTTTAAATAAAGAGTCAGTCGCCGAAATCCGAACACGACGAATATAATAAGGCGCATAACGAGCGTGCATACCAGAGGCACAATCAACTAATTGCGAAACAGTACCGGACGGTTTTACGCAAGTAACTGAAGATGAAGCGGCCACTTTAAATTTCTGAGAATATTCCTGATTTATTTTAATGGCTTCGGCTTTTAACTTTTGTAAAGTATCAACTTCGCGACTAGCTTTTGAATCCCATTGTCCCGTAACCGAAACGCCGAGCAATCTTTCCGCTTCGCAATTCTCTGTCCATTCTTTAGATAAATAAGGAAAATAAGTTAAGGTCGACTGATATGTACCTAAAATAGCCGCTAATTTAATTTTTCGCATTAAGGATTCTTCAGTATCTTCGGCGCGGGCAACAACTTCCGTTAAATTACAAAATTGTTTTGACTGCAAAATAATTTCGCCGCAAGGATTAGTTCCCATTTGGCCGACAATAAATTTTCCCGTGATATCAAAATACCCCTTCTTTTCTTTTAATAAATTTAATCTTCGCTCAGGCATCGTTCCAACGAGTGAGCCACGATTAAAAATTCCCCTCTCTCCTGATCCAGATTTAATCAAAGCAATCCACTCACTTAAAAATTCCTCGCTACTTGGTTTCTTTTGATAGACGGCCGAATTATTAGCTAAACTTCTTTGTGGTTCGGCAACATAAAATTGACCTTGTTTAGCGTCACGGATTCTCTCATCATCTAAATCAGATAAAGAAATCATGGCGCTCCGTCTCACCCCACCTGAGACAACACAATAACCGATCATGCAAATAATATCGTGTAAATCAATTGTCCGTAGACGTCTTCCCTGTCTGTTCAGCATTTTTCCTCTGGTAAATTCTAGGAGTTTTTGTAAAGGGTCAGGGCCCGAACTTTTACCCCCCATAGTCTTTAAACGGGCACCAGCCGGGCGTAGTAGTGAATAGTCGAAATCTACATCCTTCCCCTCGGACCAGGCCTTCATGCCCAAAACTAGGGCATCAGACCAGCCCTCTTTATCATCAGGAATAATATAAGTCGCTAATTTATCGCCAGTTTGCGTTAATATCTGCGGAAATTTCTCAACATTTTGACTTTCAACCGACCAACCAACGCCAGTTCCACACATCGAAACGTACATTATTTCAGCTACATCCTGAAAGCTTTCCGGGGCAATATAAGAACAATTATAAGCACAAACATTGGTTTTATCAGCCGCTTTTCCGGAAAACTGCAGTAAGCGCATTGACGGCATTACTTCTTGCTTTAAAATTGCTTGTCTAATTTCCTCATACTCGATATCCGTTAAAGCGTCTTTTAAATTCTGTTTCATGTAGCCAATATAACGATCAATCGTTTCAATCCAGGTTTCCCGTCTATCTTCAGCTTCAATCCAACGAGAATAGCTACGATAAAAAATGAATTCCGCAAGAGGATTTTTAAAATATTGTTTACTTTCATCAGCTAATTTTTTAACATGCTCCGGCACTTCTCCTTTACTGGCGCGAACGTCAGCGCGCTCAGCCCGATATAAAATATAAGCCTTAGCAACTTTAATGAAACCATTTTTCATTAATTCTTCTTCAACTAAATCCTGAATCATTTCAACTGTCGGAATGAAATTCTCTTCTTTTGAAAATCGTTTAATTGTGACAAGATCGTTTTCAACGTGTTCGCTAATTTTTGTAGCGAATCCATTTAGCTCTTCGCCCACTTCTTGAAATGCTTTCGTAACTGCCAGTTCAATTCGTTCGCGTTTAAATTCAGCAATTTCACCACTTCTTTTTTTAATTTTTGTTATTTCAATGTTTTTATCCGACATAATATTATCAAAAGTTTATATAAATGAATTTAATTCGAAAACGCTAATTTTTGTTTGAGATAGCTTAGACTAAATTTAGGATTTATGACCAGTAAGCGATAAATAATCGGACTAAAGACAAAAGCTAGAGCGACGTTACCGAGTAAGTGATAAGCCGTAAAGAGAACTTGACCGCTTAAAGCTTCCATGAAACTTTGACCGAAAAAAAGTGGTCCAATTGATAGGCCAGTGATAGCGTCATAAATTAAAGTTGCATAAACAGCATGAATGGCGAAATTTATCGCTGTTGTTTTTCGTTTTTTAAAATACCAATGTGAAAACAGCGCCAAGAGTCCATAAGTTAGGGCCGTAATCCAAGTCCATAAACCAAATTTTCCGAGAATCACGTCGTATAAAACAATATTTAAAAAGGCGAACATAAATCCCGCTGTCCAACCAAAATGTTTAGCAAAAGCAATTTGCACCGCTAAAATTGGCTCAACATTCGGCGGTCGAAATGGTAAAAGTCTAAGCCCAAAGGTTAAAAGCCAACCGGCACTCATTTTAATCACGTCAAAGCGATTATTTTCTATCTTTTTGTCCATATGTTTATTTAAATAAATTACTATATATAGGGTCATATAAATAGTAAGACCACTACATATAGTATATTAGCAAATTTTGAAAAATCGGTAAAGGAAACAATATGAGCCTTTATTTATAGGTTAATAATGGTGCTTGGGGATAACAAAAAAGAGGTTTTAAAACCTCTTTTTATGTTTGAATTATTTATTTTTTATTTGATATTTTTTTTACCCCTTATTTAAATGGTTTTTCTCCTTTAATGATTCTAATTAGAAAAACAATAATAGCGATTACCAGTAACGCGTGAATGAAACCGCCGATTGTGTAAGAAGTCAGAACCCCCACTAACCACAAAACAAGTAAAATAACCGCAATAGTAGTAAGCATATAATTTTATATTAAATAATTATAAATCTTCTTCTTTATCGAGTTTAGCGGCGGCTTCCGGAGTCGAGACCGTTTTACTCATCAAAAATATTCGAATAATTCCGATAGCAACGATCCAGTAAACAAGCATCGCCATTAAAGTTGTCCACTCAAAAACATTACCTTCGACCTTAGAAGTCCGAAACACAGCGATAAACGGCTGCGCAAAAGGCCAAGTAATACCATAAATAAATCTCGAGAAACCAGCTAGCGGATTAGCGGCCATCATTTTTAGTACGAATCTAAAAGCTAAAAGTGTCTCTAAAACGGCAAGAATGTACCAAACAATTTGCGTACCACGAAATATTGTTTTCGTGCTCGACGAACTATAAGATGAGTCCATAGATTTTATAAATTATTTAATTAAGTAGGTACTAAAACTTATGTCTATTATACCATAAATTTTTAAAACATACAAAAATTAGCTCATTTGAAGCTAATTTTTGTATGTTTTAAAGATTTTAAATGTTATAATGTAATCAAATAATTTAAATATATGAAAAAATCATTAATTCTTATTCTCATTGGCGCAGTCTTAGCCCTGGCTGCATTTTTCTTAATTAATTCATGGCTCCAGTCAAAACCAGAGTATCGATTCGGGGCGGACAGAGCGGCCGTTATTAAAGAAATAGAACTTTTATCACGCCTTGAAACTGCCTCATTTAATATCGATAAAATTATTGAGGCGGGAACAAATTATGACAGCCTAAAGCAATTTCTGTTTGGCGATAAAATACTTTTAATAGCGAGTGGTAAAGTAATTGCCGGTTTTGATTTATCAACAATGAAAGCAGAGGATTTTTCAGGCTCGGGTTCAACAATTAATGTTAATCTCCCTGCTCCAAAAATATTTAATGTAATTTTAGATAGTTCTCAAACCAAAGTCTTCGATCGTAATCAAGGTTTATTTACGAAAGGTGATATTAATTTAGAATCCGAAGCGCGCCAAAAAGCGGAAACATCTATTAGAGAAGCGGCTTGTCAGGGTGGGATTCTTGATGAGGCCTCAAAAAATGCGCAGCAGCAAATGGAAGTAATATTTAAATCAGCTGGTTTTAAGGATGTCAGTGTTACCATCCCTCAAGGCACCTGTAATTAAGCGATTCGATATCAAAAAAAATAGCACCTTTAGTGCTATTTTTTTTACTTAAGCCTTTCCTTTAGCGGCGTATGGACCAGATGGGGTATAGACTCGCGTCCCTAATTCCTGATCTAGTAAATAGAGAGCGGAACCTTCTTTGCCGATCATTTTTATCTTATCGAGAATTGTGGTCGCATTATTTTCTTCTTCGACCTGTTCATCAATGTACCATTTAATAAAGGACTCAAGCGCATAGTCTTTTTCATTCTTCGCGGTTTCGTAAATATTATGGATTAAGCTAGTAATGTGTTTTTCATGCTCTAGGCCGGCCGAAATTATCGCCCCGATATCTCCTAACTGAGAAACATCAGGTTGATTAATTACTTTAAGAACCGGTTCCTCATTGCGCTCAATTAAGAAGCGGTAGAAACCCATGGCGTGGTCATTTTCTTCTTTAACTTGAATATGCATCCAGTTAGCCGCTCCCGTAAGATTAAGGCTCTCTAAGCGAGCTGCTAGGGCTAGGTAAAGATAGGCAGAAAAGAATTCTTCTTGAATTTGGACGTCTAATATTTCTTTTATTTTATTGTTCATATTGAATTTTTTATTTAAGAATAATATTGATTGTACATTAATTACGTTTTCTTAGAAGAAATTCTTCTAAATTCTGACTTTAGTTTTGAGAAAACTAGAGTATTTCTAAAACCCTTAAAAAAATCACTAAAACTATCCTCCCTATACTTCCCCTCGAATAAATATCCACATTTTTTAGCGACACCAGCTGAAGCAATATTTCTTTCGTCACATTTGATTTGAATTCTATTTAACCCGAAAATAAAGAAAAACTCTTTTTCTAAAAGTTTCACAGCCTCTGTTACATATCCATTTCGAAGATAGCTTGATGATAGCCAGTAGCCTATTTCAGCAGATTTTTTTTCTTTAGAAATATCAAATATGCCTATATTACCAATATATACATCATCAAGATAAATACCATAATCAAACTTTTCTTTATTTTTAATTTTTTGATGGGTATCTAAAAGATACTTGAAGGAATCCTCGACATTTTTAGTTTTAGCTTCCCAGGGAAACCAGGGGCCTAAATGCTTGCGATTATCAGAGATAACCATAAACATAATATTGGCAAGTGAAATAAGCGGTTTATTTAATTTCAGTACTATTCTTTTGCCAATTAATTTATTTTTAACTTTAGGCATAAATATAAACGTAATTATTATATTTTCTCATTTACAAACCAAGGAATAAAGATACTCGTTCGTCTTGCGTATTCAGCAAATTGAGGCTTCTCCCTCATCTTTTCTTCAAGCAGAGGAATGCCTGAAACTTTTAGAATTAAAATTGTAATAGTAATTGGACCAATAATACTAAAGAGTCCGTTTGTTACTGAAAGGGCAAGTAACCATATTCCCCACCATTGCACTACCTCACCAAAATAATTAGGATGACGAGTGTAGCGCCAAAGACCGCTTTGCATTAACTGCCCCCTGTTATTCGGATTTTTTATAAAACGTTTTAATTGATAATCACCGACGGATTCAAAAATGAAACCGATAAGCCAGACTACAAGGGCAACTATATCTAGAAAATTAAGACTTGTATCTAAAGATTTATTAATTAGTAGAACTGGAAAAACTATTAAAAACAAGAAAACTCCTTGTAACATATATACTTGCAAATAAGAACGAAGATAAAACCATTGTCCCCAATCTTCGCGCCACTTCGCGTAGCGATAATCTTCAGATTTATTTTTGTTGCGTGAATGAATGTGCCAGGCAAGGCGCAAGCCCCAAATAGTTACTAAAAGGCAGGCCAAAAGTCCACGGAGCCCTTGTATTTGACCAAGAAAAAATGAAATCCAGCTTAAGAGAAAAAATCCGAGACCCCAAGCGATGTCGGCTAAGTCATTTCTTTTTTTCAGAACTGACAAGAGAAACCACGAACTCATGTACAGAAAAAGGATTATTGCGATGGTTATAAAATAATTCATAGACCTATTTTACTAGCGATAAAGTAGCTAATTACGGAAACTAAGGCGCCAAGACTTGTTCCCCAGGCGAGGTCAACGATGGTTATTAAAATTGGCCAATCTTTGAGGGTCGCTAAATTAGTTAAATCATAAGTTGCATAAGTAATTAATCCAAACAAAGCTCCAAGTAGAAGCGCTTGAACCCAAGAATGCTTTTCAACGGCCGGACTTATGACAAATATAACCAGTCCAACGATGAATAAAAGATAAAATATTATTGCTGCTAGCCAATTAATATTTCCTTTCATCAAGAAACCGATTTGGGCTTGATAAAAATTTTTAGCAATTAAAACTAGCCAAACCATGTCTATTATAAAAAATGTTGGCAAGGCAATCGCATAAAGTTTAAAAAACATATTATTTATTTAAATAAGTAATTGATAATTGTAAAACTGAAGCAATGCAGACCCAAATGAGGTAAGGAATATTAAGATAAGCAATAAAGCGGAAATGTGGCCAAATGGCAATTAGTGCCCAGATTAGGGTAACTAGAACAAGTAGTATATCAATTGCTGCCAGTAAATTATTTTTTAATCCGAATTGAAAATAAGTGAATGAAAAATTAAAAATAAGATTTAGGATAAAAGGCAGTGCTACTAGCCAAGATAATTTTCCCTGAAATGTTTTATAAAAAACCGTGCCAAAAGTAAAGGCAATGATCAAATATAAGAAGGTCCAAACTGGGCCAAATAACCAACTCGGTGGCGACCAGGATGGTTTTATTAAAGTTGAATACCAGTTTGAAGTATTATTCATATATTCCATTATATCAAATTCTTTGGCATATTTAAAGTAATTAGAAATAATTAATAATCAAAAAAAACCGAACTTTGTGAAAAAGTTCGGTGGTAAATTGCGAGATTATCATTCAAGGATTGTTCCTTTACGAGTTTTTGTAGAATAATTAGCCTTGATGCTAATTAAATCTTTCCTAAACTCACCAACGAGATAGTTCTCTTCGGTTAGGTTTCGGAAGAAGTCAAAGTTTATTTTCTTAGCAATTACATAAGGTTCGGATTTTTCCGGTTCGACCACGAAGATTTCGTCGGAAACGAAGCGTTTGTTGATGGAAAAAGTAATATTCCATAAATTGCCATTGGGGCGATAATCAGCGCCACCGTCATCAACCGCTTCAATAGCGGATATAAGAACGGCAACCATTGCTTCCTTTTCGCTTATTTCGCTTACTCTGAAACGAAAGGCAGTTAATCTACGTTCTGAAAATAGACGTAAGCCATCAAAAAGTTCTTCTCTTGAAGGGCCGTCAGTAATCTCAATTAATTTTTTCATCGTACGATGTTTTTAAATTACTTTTCTTTATACATTTTACAGAGGATAAAGATAACTCTGGGGCCAAAGGCAATCTTTCCGTACAGAAAGAACTAAAAGTATAATAGCATACTTATTTAAATTTGTCAATATCGGCTGTTTTTTTTCTAAATTAAAAAAAGCCATTGAATAAATGGCTTTTAGCAAATGATAATTCGTTTAATTATTACGTTTCCAGATAATTACGAGAGCTATTATTATACCAATAGCTAGCAGTTGTAAAAAAAACCAGAGTCTATTATTCGGATATTGAGCCAACCCGGAAGGATATGTGATTTCATCACCATTCTTAGTTTGGTCAATTAAGGTTTGTCTCAGTTTTAATAGGGTTAATTTTTCACCATCAAGAGTGCTGACTTTTTTTGGATCAGATAGTTCATTTTGACAACTTTTAAGATTATTATACCAATACTCAACATCCTCATCAGGTGTTTGATAGATCACAGATGTGTAACCATGAGTAATGTTGTTTTGTTCAAGATATTGAATAGCAATATCAAGTTGACCCTTAGCCATTTCGATGGAATTGGCGTCTGCTGCTCGTTTAAGATAGCCAGTACATTTTTGGTCCAGTTGGATATTCAAGTAGAAAGACAAAATAATAATTATAATCGCTGAGCAAAATCCAATGATTTTTAACATGGTTTAGGGGTTTTTGGGTTATTAATTTTGAAATATTTGATTTAAGAGAACTTAACAAAAAATAATATCATACTTATTTAAATTTGTCAATTATATTACAAAAAAAAGACTATTATTAGCCTATTTTGATGTATCTATAGGGGGTACTGCATTGGGCGTATGACTCTAGAAAAATTTGAACTTTTAAAAGATTTACATTTCCAATGACGCTCGGAGTGGTGTACGAAGTAGAAACTATTTTTTAGAAATAATTAGTCAAGCGACCCTGCGACCTGTTCTTTAGGCATTTTTTTAGTTATTGAGATAAATCCGTTGTCTAAAAAAGTGAAAACAACAGATTCAGATGCTTCGTCATTAACTTTAATCAGGTCATAATAAGCCCAGGTAGAATAGCCTCTAGTAGTGCCTTCTAAATCTGGCGCGCCGAAACTTTCGCGAAGCCCTTTTTGATTGCTCCTGGGATAATAGTCGTCTGTTTTGGCATCATAATCAAACTTAGTTTCTAGTTCTTCAATAATTGCATCAAATGCTGTGATTGATATGCCGGTTTTTTTTGTTACAGCATTAGTTTGCGTTTCCTCTGGTTTATTTGATTCAGTAGCTTCTTTTTCACCTTCCTCTACTAATACTGAACTTTCTCCAGTCACTTTTCCCGCTCCTAAGATTTTTTCTATTTCAGCTACTGTTTCAGGTGTAGCATCCGGTGCTTTATCTTTTATCCATTGTTCTACTTCATCACTCTCTAAAACCGAAACTTCGTAAGTTTGACCGGTATTTTCATTAGCGGTATAAACTGGCAACTTAATACCAATAACTGAACCAGCCTGGATGGCAGAATTAAGTTGATCAGCACCAAATACTACCGCATTTAGTTTGTCCACCCCTTCTACTAGTTTATTTGGCAGGTTTGCAATAGACAAAATAGCTGCAGCTGGTTCGGTGATTTTACGAACGTCACCGGCGATAGCTGATATTTTATTTTGATTACCGAGCGCCATTTTGGCCGTATCATCGGTAATCTCGAGTGTTAAATCAGCCCCACTTACTATCACGGCAGTTTTAGCGAGAATACCCACTGGAGCACTTATCGCTATGGTCCCCACAAATACAGTTACTTTACTGGTATTTTTAATTGTGGTTGCCGCTTTTTCATAGGCCGCCCTAGAATCACCTTCTCCTCCATAAGCTTCTCTAGAAGAATAGTCTTGTGTTTGATTGAGAATCAGTTGAGCCATTTTAGCATCTACGCCTAAATGCTTGGCAAGTGTTGTTATTTTTTTTCCATTGGGAGCGTTTTGAAAAATACTGTTAACTTCTTGGCTATCATAGGCATTTGCTTCTGAAATGAGCCCCTTGCTTAATTTATCATCTGCCATTTTTTGAGCCAGTTGTTCTAAGCTGGCTGCATTTTTTTCAAGATCATTCCATCTTTGAATGATAGTTGTCATTTGACTTTTCCAAGTATCATAATCCGAAAATTTATCAATACCCATCAAAAAATTATCTGTTTGATAACGCAAAGAAGTATATTCTTTGGAAATAATTAAAGTTTGTTTATAAACTTGCTGATCAAGATTTACATCGCTTGGTTGATTATTTTTGTTGTAAAAATAATAACCCATAGAAAGAATAATGACGGCCATTATTGAAACGATGAGGATTGATTTATTTTTCATAAAATTATTAATTAATGACTTTATTATATCATAAAAATAATTTATGTTCGACTAGAGTAATATAAAGTAGACTATTATTAGCCTATTTGATGAAGCTGCTCGGGGTCGTGGAAAATTTATAACTAGCGTGGCTAAGATTAGATGAGAAAAAAAAGTATTCTGAGTTTTATAAATAAATATTAGAAGATAAGGATCGACATTGGCTTTAACTATTTTTTCGTCTTTTCCTGTTTAATTGTAGTCTTCTTAGTCGCGGTTTTTCTGACAGCCAAAACCTTATCCGAATTACTGGCTTTTATTTTTCCAATTTCCGGGGCCGTAGTTATATTTTTAATTTTACTTGTATTCACCTTCTTCTCAGAATTATTTAAATCTAAAATATTAATATTCAATAATAAGCCTAACAATCTCTGTTGTTTTTGTGATAGTAAGCCTTGTTTTTGAAGTTTATTTAAAGAAGTTATTGAGTGTTTTATATTTTTGAATAACTTTAAATATATTTTATCAGCTTTCTTATAATTTTTCGCGCTATTACGTTTAAGGTCTCTCACCCTTATAAAATATATAGAATTAATTATAAGTAATATTAATATAATGATAATAAGTAAGATTGGTAAATAATTATTATCAACAATCTTAATTACCGAGGCTGGACCGACTAGAAAATCTATCGTCAACGAGGCTGCGCTTTTCACGCCAAATTCGTCTCGCTCTTCAGCCCAGGCGTTATAAATTCCTTTGGATAATTGTTGATTTTCAAAAATAAACTCACCATTATTATCGCTTTTTATCACAAAGCTTTCGGCATTTAAATTATCTTTTTGCAGCCAAATAATGACATCAGAATTTGAATATGTTTTTCCTTCGATTACCAAATTTTCACCTTCCTTTATTTCTTTTGAGTAATTTGTAATGATTGGTGCATCAAGTGTTCCGGCTGCCTCTGGCATTCCAGAGGTTGCGATCACAAAAGCAAGTGTTTTTTCTAAATAGTTGCCCGCCTGGAGGGATAGTTATCGGACGTGGGTGGCTAATAGTAGATAAAATTTTAGTTCTTAATTTTAAGTTTTTCAATTTCTTCATCCACTAAAACATCTAAATTAAAATTTTCTCTTTCTGTTGCGCATTTAAATACTTCGTCTTCTGGATAATTACTGCAATTATTATAACGAGCTATAAAATTAATTGAATACACACTACCATCAATTACTGTAGTATAAGAAAATTGAGTATAAACCGATCCAGCCGCCCCTTCACCGGCAGAAGCAATACAGTATCTTTTACCATTTATTTCCTTTTTACTTGTTCTAAGAGGCAGACTAGATTCTAGAGGAGTCTCACTACATTCTATCTCTCCATTTTCCACCCAAGATTCTAACTTAGGATATTCTTCGGCTTTAAATATATTTGAGACATAATTGGAAAATGAAATATAGTTAGCCTTAAAATTATCCGGTAAATTAATCTCCTTAAGATTATTCCCTAGATCTACGATTTCATTGCCGGACAAATCACCGCAATCACAAAGAACTTTTTCACCGCACAAGGTAGACACGCTCCCACATGGAGCTTGAACATTATTATACTTCTTACAACTAAATAATTCTTCACAGGTTTTTAAGTTAAACTCACAATACCCTTTTTCAGGATATACTTTAAAATCATTCTCACATTTATTTGGAATTAAAAGGAATAAAACAACAAGAACAAGCAAAAATAAAAATATTATCAAAATAACTTTTAACAAATTTTTTTTCATATTATTTAAAATAATTATTGACCGCATCCTCAAATTGTTCAATAAATATTTGCTTACAATAAGAAATATTATTTAGTTCGTAAAATAATATCATCGCTTTAATATATTCTTCGGTATCAACTATACGATAGGAGAGTGGGATTGAATTATTTGCCAATAAAATAGCATTAGAAATCATTCGAGATGTTCTTTTATTACCATCTTCAAATATTTGAATATAAGCGATAAGGACAGACACTAAAAAGGCTTTTTCAAAGAATAAATCCTTTTGATTAATTAAGTCAACCATTTCTCTGGCCGCTTTTTCAGTTTGGTGACTACTCACTAGGGGCTTATATTTAGTCCCAATAATAGCTACCGCGCCGTTTCTTACATTTTTAGAAATACCAAGTTTTTTAGTTAAAACTGAATGAATATATTCAATATCCGCATAACTCAATTTTTTAAACCTTTCTTTATTTTGAATAGCCTCGTTAAAAGCGTCTTTATGATTTAAAATCATCTGAGTTTCTTCCCTGGTCTTGCCTTCCCCAGCAACATTATTTTTAATCAAGGCCTCGGTGCCCAGGAGTGAATAAGTGTTTCCCTCTATCGCTGATGACTTCCAGGAAAATTCAATCATTATTCTTTCAAATTCCTTATTAATAAGAGTTTGACTATCATATTTAGAAAAATTTCTGATAAAGTCTCTTTGCAAATTTTTTAACTTTTCTTTTTCTTCTTCTGTAAAAATATTTTTACTTAAAAGATTAAATATTTCAAAATTAAAGCTTTCTTTTATTTCTCTTTTTAAATAAGGTACTTTGAAATATTCTTTGATATCTACATCTTCTAATATTCTATAGTTCTCTGCTAACGAATAAACAACATAAGCACCAGCACCGCTTTTTTCTAGAAAATTTTTCTCACACAAAAAAGATAAATCTCTAGTTATTGTTTCTCTAGAGTATTTATTATTAAAAAAAATAAGCAAATCTTTATTTTTAAAAGAGTTATTTTTTTTAGCAAATTCTAAAATTTGTTTTTGTCTTTCGTTCATAAATACATAATAACATCATTGCGTCATTTATTCAAGCTTATTGAGTCATTTTAAAATTATTATACAAAAATTTATTTAATATAAGCTATTTCCATTGCGTCAAGCCAATCTATAATTGCAGCATTTTAAGATTAAATTACAACTTAAACTATAGAAATAATGAAATTTTTTATTATAACAATACCTAAAATCTAAAAACAAGGACAAGGATTCGAACTTTTTTGAACCAATAAAATCAAGGTATTTGCTAAAATCATAAAAATATAGTGTTATTTTCGAACCAGTTTTACATAATAAAAACGGGCATTTCTGCTCGTTTCTATTTGGATGCTCGGGGTCGTGGACGAAGTTCGAAACAGTGTGGCTAGGATTAGGTAAGAATTTAACCTATAATATATCTACAAAAATTTCTTTGTCTTTATATAAATCATCTTTCATGATTTTGTTTATCTTTTTATCTATTTTTTCAATATTTTCATCTTTATGCTCATAAAATTCAGACCAAGGAATATTACTGTTATACATTATCTTTAAAAATCTTATATATTGCTCTCTGTCTTCTAAATCAAGAAAATTTAATACTTCGTTAAGCGATTTATTTACATTAATAAAACCATCAAAATTACCATTATCTTTTAATAACTCATCCCATTCCGACTTAATTGACTGCGTATCATTCTGTAATTTAAACCAGAAATCCTTCCTATCTGCATTTACCTCTTTTAAAACCACCTTACCGCGGCGATTTTCTGGTAAATATTTTTTTAAAAAATCCTCAACTAACATTATGGCCTTAACGCTTTTATATGGCAATTCTTCTGTTTTTAGAAATTGATTAAATCTTTTTGAATCAATCTCACCATTTTTATTAATGAATTGCAGCCAAGTTGAGAAGTCGTTTTGCTTTGTTTCGCCATCTTCTATTTGCTTAAATCCTAAACGATTAGCTAGCGGAGTGTCTAATAGCCATGACTTGCCAATAACTGCTGCTGTTTCCGGCTCTTTGTCTATAATATGTTCCGCTACTAGCCCAAAATCATTTTTAATTAATTCTGGACCTAAATTATTTTGATCTGTATTATAAAAATATTCAACATGAACCTCTATAAAATGATCAAATTTAGAAAATCCTAGTTTTTCCAAATCTTGATATTTTTTTTCAGCATCCACTTCAATGTTATTAATTTTGTTGAAATTTAATACTTTTGTATCACTCTCTTTTGTGCTCCTTTCAAATTCTTTAAAATTTTCAACGTCTAAATATTTCTTAATAGTATCCTTCTTTGAATTAGCTAGGCTGGAAATTTTATCCAAATCAAAACCGCATGTTTCATAAATAGTATCTAGTTCGAGGTAAAAATCTTTTAAAAATAAATCAATTTTTTCTTGATATTTTTTAAAATTAAATTTCTCCAATTGAAAAACCGGTCTTAAGATAATATTCTCTAATGGCGTAAAGTCTTTAGCGATATCAGAAAATTTATAGTTATTATTTTTTTCTTTAATTTCATTATACTTTTTATCAGCGTAAACCAATGAAATTTGCTCGATCTTTTCAAACAAGATCTCTTTCCTTTCTTTTTTATCGGGAGTTTCGATACGAGCGTTTATATTGCTAATTTTTTCTAAATTCATATATTTTACAGTTAATATAATGATTATAGCACATTTCAAAATGAAAAATAGATATTTGACAGGACTCGGATTCGAACCCATATAAACCAATAAAAATAAGGCTTTTTTCAAAAATAGTAAAAGAATCACAAAAAGTTCGAACCGCTTTGGAACTTAAAATATGTCTAATATTAAAACAAAAAAGAGCCTTTCGGCTCAATTTTGTCTATTTGCTCCGGGTCGTGGACGAAGTTCGAACTAGCTTAACTAATAATAGCTAAAATTTTAAGCCTCAATCCTGATAATATTTTACTAGCTCACGTGGGGTGGCTACTTTTAAGCTCAGATGATTGAAATTAATTAAAAAAACCATTATAAATTTAAATAAAAAATTAATCTATTTATCGTTTTTTGCTTCCTTTGATTTCAAAATAACAAAGAAGGAGTGTATCTGATTGAGTAGTAATTTCAATAATTTAATGCTCGGCTTATTTTGAGATTTGGGAAAAACTAAAACACATTTTAGGCCACCAAAGTCAAAATCGCTACCGACGAGTTCCCCGGAGTCGTCAACGGCCATCATCTCTCCTGTTATTATTTTAGCGTTAGATATATTAATGTTTAATTGTTCCCCATCCCTAGAAAAGAAAAACTCTTTTATTGTGTGACCAGACGATATATCTAAAAATCTAAAAGCGCCTTTTCTCTCTTTAACAACAGATATAATCAGGAAAGCTAAAATTTCCTTAAAAGTATTTTTATTATTTACCTGACCATCATTTAATCTCTTTAAATAACTGAAAAAGATATCCAGAACTTCAACTTCGCCATGGGCCTTACCAATATATTTATATGATTCCGACAGTCTATTTTCAAACATTCTCTTCTGTTGATTAACCTTGTTTATTTTTTGGCTATAAATTTTAAACAAAATATAACCAATGATAAGGTCAATTAAAATAACTACAGATTGGGCGTATTTAGC
>JBBSAU010000010.1:0-15761 GCA_038251925.1 Patescibacteria group bacterium
AATTACGGGAGAAAAAGGTCACTTGACAAAAAGATATAATCTGCTAATATTCTTACATAATAAATAAACGTACCACAGACAGCCAGCCTAGCATTCGTGCTTATAAGTCTTGCCGAGGTATCATACAATACTATTTCAGTATTTTTATGGTCTGTGGAAACACAGATTTTTTTATAATCAAATTAAATATATATGCCAAAGAACAAAATTCAAAAGCAAGAAATTTTACGTAATTTGAGCGAAAAATTCAAAAAATCAAAATCAGTAGTTTTTGCTGGTTTTAATGCTTTAACTGTTAAAGACAACGAAAAACTTCGTGACGCTTTACGTAATGAGAACAGCGAATATTATGTCGCTAAAAAAACCTTAATGAATATCGCCTTCAAAGATCAGATTGACGAATTAAATGTCAGAAGTCTGGATGGAAAATTAGCGGCCATCTTTTCCTACGAGGATGAGGTTGCCGGAGCCAAGGTTTTAGGAAATTTCCGAAAAGATAAAGATAAGGAAGCACGCGTTTTCTTTCTCGGCGGTATCTTAGAAAATAAATTACTAAGTAAATCTGAGGTTGAGGCAGTTTCAATGTTACCAAGTAAACTTGAGTTATACTCAAGATTAGTTGGAACTATGAATGCGCCAATTTCCGGATTCGTTAACGCTCTAGCCGGAAACATTAAAAATTTGATGTATGTGCTAAAAGCGATTGAAGAAAAGAAAGCCTAATTAATAAATAATTTAAATATTTAATTTTAAATCTATGGAAGAAAACAAAGTTATCGTCCCAGCAAAATTTGAAAAACTGGTTGGCGAAATCGAAAAAATGAGTGTTCTAGATTTAGCGGAACTCGTTAAAATCTTAGAAGAGAAATTTGGTGTCAGTGCCTCTGCTCCAGCGATGATGGCTGCTCCAGTAGCGGCTGCGGCTGCCGTTGAAGAGAAAGATAGCTTCGACGTTGAAATTACAGAAGGTGGTGCAAGCAAAATCAACGTTATCAAAGCTGTTAGAGAACTTACTGAAATGGGCTTAAAGGAAGCGAAAGATTTAGTTGATGCCGCTCCAAAAGTTCTAAAAGAAGGTGTTAAAAAAGCTGAAGCTGAGGCCATGAAGAAAAGATTGGAAGAAGCGGGCGCTAAAGTAACTCTTAAGTAATCAAAAAAATTCTAAAATAAAAAACCGTCCATTGGGCGGTTTTTTGTTTTCTATATTTAATTAAAAAACATATTACTGATTAAGAGGGATTCGGTAAACTATTTCACCATCAAGGAAATAAGCTTGTTTATTTTTTTCATCGACCGCAAAATCTTTAAGTTGACTCAAGGAATCTAACTGATATTGATTCATTAGTTGACCATCAGCTAGAGCTAAAACGACTAAACGTTTAGCGCTAGCATCAAAAATATAAATATACTTAGTTCCAACTACTAGGCGACTAGCACTACTCAATACTGGGGAGACTGCTGATGATTTGAAATCTTCAAGTTTATTTAGGTAAAACTTTAAAACTTGGCCATCATTTTTTAATACATAAACCCGACCGTCAATATATAAATCCGTAGCCGCGCTCAAGTCAGTTGGCGTCTTTAACCAATCAGCTTTAACGGAATAACTATTATTATTTAAAGCCGATCGATAAATTTGGTTCTTAGTTCTAGCAAGCAAATATAAACTATTATTGAAAATTTTATAAGCCGTAAAACCGTCGACAGTTAATTCGGGAGCGACATTTATTAAACTAGACTTATTAGTTTTTAAATCAAATTTGGCGACTTTATCGTTATCCCAATAATAAATAAGACTTTTATTATCAAACTGCGGATTACTTAAATTAGTAGCTGATACAACTTCAAATTTATTCGATGATGAAGACTGGGGTGTGAGGCTGTAAATCATTTTTCCGCCCGCCGCATAGATATTCGAATCGGCCCAAACAATATTAGTCACTCCCAGACCGCTCAAATCATTTACTTTTTCCGGGGAAGTGATTTTGACAATCTTTTGAATTTTATCGCTTTGCTCATTAAGCTTGTCTTCTAAACGAGCAAATGTCGAAATTTCATCTTTTTTAATTTTTGGTAAATAACTCAAGAGTGCTCGAGCGTCAATTAGTAAACTTTTTGCCCCCTCTTCATTATTATAAAGTAGATAACCATCAATCGTATTTTCTTTTTCTTCAATGGTTATTACGAGATTATTATAATTATTTTTGGCTGCCTGTTGTTTTTTTGTCCAATTAGTAATTCCCAAACTCGCTACAAAAATCAAAACAACCGCTCCTAGAGCGATAAACAATACACGATTTTTCTTATTCAAGCTACTGGTCCAAGCTTTCATCTTCGTGCTTAAATTTAGCCAAATCCGTGGACTAAGTAAACTCGGAATAGTAAAAAAGAAATTCTTTAAACCGCGTCCAAGCCAATTAGGCTTCTTCTTAAAAAATATTTTTTCCTTAATTAAAAAAGAATCCGCTCGAGCAATGTTCAAACTTTTAACCTTACCAAGATTAATAGTGGAATCGTTTATTTTATCCTCCTCCTCCGCTCGATAAAGTTTTTTCGGCATTAATTTTGGTGCTGGTCGGAAATTCTTTACTAGCCTCTTAATTCCTCTAAAAATTTTAGAAAAACTTATTAATCCCGCCGGAGCTAACATCCTTTCGGTTTTTTGCTCAGTATAGTTTAAACTTGAAATTGAACTATGAGCAGTCAAATTTTCCTCAACTTCTTCTCTTAACTCTTGATTATCAATGCCAATAGTATTTTTTATAATAATACCAAGAAAGGGAATAAAGGAGTTGATTTTTATCAAAATATTCTTAATTTGTTCAGAGGCAACTATCGGCGGTAACTTCGTTATTATATTAATTAGATCATTATTTGAAACATACTCAAGTAAAGCTTCGCTGGCAAAAACAAAATAAGATCCAGTTGGAATTTCGCCGCTAATGACTGAAGAAAATAAAGAAGGCACATGAACGATTCCTTTGTCACCCGACTCACTCAGCAAATTTATATCAGACGCATTTGCCTCGACATTAATTATCTCATAATTATCACCATGGCGATAAATTAAAAGAGCTCTATTTTTACCATAGCCTGAAAAATATAATTTATTCTCATAAAGTACGCCAATGCTAATATTAGTGGCCGCCACATTTAGTTTAATCCTTTGTTCGGCTAAGAATTCAGTCAAATTTCGATTCGTTTTAGAAATTGCCGCTTCAAATATGTTTTCAATTTTTAAGCCCTCTATTTTATCTCTAAGTAAAATCTTCTCATCATTATAATAAGTTTCATTTAAGCTAGAAATCAAAAAATCCAATATTTTTCGACCTTCGGCCTTTTTCCCGCCAATGTCGGCAATTATAAAAACTTTACCGGCTAAATTCTCCTTAAGTGAATCGGGTTGCGCAATAAAAACATCGCTTAAGCCATTAGCTTTACCGGAGTTTAAAATAATCGAGGAAATTTTGTTATACATAAGCAAAAATTCAATCTTTTGACTGATTTTGTGTGTTTGACTGTTTATTATTTATATTATACTATAAATTCATAAATAAAGAAAATATGCTCAAGGTACTTTTTGGTTCCGAGTCAAAAGTAAAAATACTAAGTTTATTTCTACTTCACTCCGACACAAAATATTCACCGTTACAAATCTCTCGTGATTTAAAATTAAGCCTTAACTCCGTTCAGCGTGAACTTACCAACATTTTGGAGCTAGGATTGATTAGCGAATCACTTTTTCAAGATAATAAAGAGGAGATCAAGCCAGAGATCTCAGTTAAGGTAAAAATCGCCAAGAAAAAGAAGCAAAAAAAGGAAAAAATTGTAGAAAAAAAAGAAATCAAGTTATTTGAAGTCAATAAAAATTTTATCCTTTATCCTGAATTAAAGGCCCTATTTGTAAAAGCGCAAATTTTATCTAGTCAAAAATTTATTTCTAGTATTCAAAAAAATTTTAAGCCTAAATTATTGATTTTAACGGGTTTTTTTACTAATTATCCCGAAGCACAAACCGATCTTTTAATAGTCGGACAAATTAACAAACCAGCATTTATTAAATTGATCTCTGATCTTGAAAATGACTTAGGACATGAAATAAATTTCACAATTTTAGACGAAGAAGAATTCAAATACCGCCAAGAAATTATGGATATTTTTCTGTATAATATTTTAGACGGAAAAACAATAGTCTTAATTGATAGCTACTCTCAAAAATAATATGGAACGAACAAAAAGACCATTTTTTGGATCAATCGCTAAATTTTTCTTTTTTATTCTGATTCTATTTATTGGGCTCTTTTTTATCTTGCTTATTTTACTAGGTAACACATATAAAAATTTTAGCTCCGCTTATAAACTTGGACTAGAAGGGAAAAGTAAGCTAACTACTGCTGTTTCTCAAGTAAAAAATCAAGAATGGGACGCGGCCTTAAAAAGCTCAGGTGCCGCTCAACAAGATTTCAATTTAGTTTTAGAGAATCTTAATGATTCAAGGACTAATATAATTATTAAAAATAGTCGTTTTTTTCAAAATCAAGTAAGTGACCTTGAATATTTATTCAAAGCCACCCAGATTCTAAGTCTTTCACTTGAAAGATCAATTCCGCTCGCCCAAGAGCTTAGTCGAATTAGTAGTGGAGCCGCCGGCGGTAATTTTATTAACTTACCTGATAATGAAAAGGCTAGATTTTTGCAGTTAATTTATGAATCAGAGCCAGAGTTTAACGGCCTAAAAGCAAATCTCGAATTAGCCCTGTTAAATATAAATAAAATACATCAAATCGGTATTATGTGGCCAATTTACGGTCAAATTACTGAATATAAAAACCAACTACAAGAAGCAACAATTCTTTTAACAAAATTATCTCCGCTAACGCGCTTACTACCGGCTCTCGGGGGTTATCCGACAGAAAGCAATTTTCTCGTATTACTACAAAATAATGATGAACTAAGACCGACTGGTGGATTTATTGGCGTCTACGGTTTAGCTAAAACAAAAAATGGTGAATTAATTTCCTTGGCAACCGATGATAGCTATCACATTGATATGCCAGCAGTTGATAAATGGAAAAAGGAAGCGCCCCTACCGATTACTAAATATCTAGGTGTTAGTAATTGGTATTTCCGAGATTCTAATTGGGTACCTGATTGGCCGCTAGCCGCACAGAAAATTAATGAAATTTATACAGGCGAGAGCTTGGCAATTGGCCAAGAGTCTCCAAATTTTTCTGGAGTCATTGCTCTTAATCCTGATTTAATTTCTGATCTTATTCGACTAGTCGGACCAATTAATATTAAAGGAGAAAATTATACACCTGAAAATTTTCAAGAATTATTACAGTTCAACGTCGAAATTTCTTATAAAGACCGAAGCATTTCATCCTGGGACAGAAAAGACATCGTTAATGAATTACTTGATGAACTAAAATTTAGACTCTTTAATTTACCCGCCAAAGATTGGGGCGAACTTCTAAAAATTGTCGATAATAATATTTCGGAAAAAAATATTCAGATTTATTTTTTTAATGAAAATTTAGAATCATTAGTTAAAGAATTAAATGCTGGCGGGGAACTGAAGGCGGCGCCGAGCGATTATTTAATGGTTGTTGATGCAAACTTAGCCGCTTTTAAAAGTGATTTAGTTGTCAAAAAAAAGATAGACTATTTGGTCAGTCAGCGAAGCGGAGTCACTTCAGCTAGCCTAACTCTTGGCTATCGTCACGAGGGAGATTTCAATTGGCGAACGACTCGTTATCGAAGTTATACTCGCGTTTATGTTCCACTTGGAAGTAAGCTAGTAAGCTCATCCGGTTTAGACCAAAATACCGTCGACTGGACATCACTAGATGATCCAATTCTAAATAAAACAATTTTTGGTTTCTTTTTTACCGTTGAACCGGGAACAGAAAGAGATATTGTTATTAATTATACTTTGCCAGAAAATATCAATAATCAAATCTCAAATAATAATTACGAGCTTCTTGTTCAAAAACAATCTGGACGGCGAACGCAAGAGTTAAAAGTTACGCTCAATCCTCAAAAAGATAATAGCAAAACCTGGACCCGCGACCTTAATACCGATCAAGTATTCAAATAAAAAACTGAATTAAAGACAAATAACCGGCTATTTAGTCGGTTTTTTGTATCTATTGACAAATATGTAAAATAATTATATAATTAATCATTGCTTAAGTTTAAGCATTTTCTTTAACAAACAAAAATAACCGATAAAACCCCAAACATGAAAAAGATTCTTTTATGGCTTCTACTGTTGAATTTTTCAGTCGCATACGCTCAGTCGACTAAACAAGAATTCATGTACCATGGTCCAAAAACAGTTGGTTTTTGGCTTTATCCATTTCTTAATCAAAACCAGGCTGACGGCTTAATTGGTTATGACATTCTCGTTATTCACAACGAGATTATCTACGCCCAGTCGCCGATGATAGACTATTTATTCCAACGCAATCCAAAGTTGCAATTGATTGTCTATTTCAATCAGTCTGAATGGTTTGTGCCACCCTATGAAAATTGCCCATGGGCGATCCAAATGGTAACCGACCTTAACCAAGGCAACCGGAAACTCTGGTGGCTACGCCAACCAAACGATAAACCAGTTGTTTTCTGGACAGGATTCGACGGTAGACAAACTTGCATTATGGACATGAGGATTAACTCAGTTAAAGTAAATAATGAATCCTATTGCGAATTTGCTGCCAGACGTTTTAATGCGGATATTCTTTCCAAGGATCCACGCATCATCGGCATGGAAACCGATAATGCCTGGCCCTCACCAATGTGGCTGGGAAGATTTGGTCAAAATAAAGGTCTCGATTTTAATCGCGACAAAAAAGTTGATCAAAATGATGAAAACCTAAGTGCCGCTTGGAAAGCCGGTCAGTTAAGATTCATTCAAAATATCAGACAAAAAAAGGGCAATAAATTTATAATTATTGCCAACCCGGGAACTCTTGATTTTGCTTCATCTGTTGACGGCATAAATTTAGAAGATTTTCCGTTTGAGTATGCTGGTAACATGATGAATGGCGGCTGGAACATCAGCATGCATAATGCTGCTAACGGTGGCCCTTCGTCAATACTCCAGGCACGCAAAGGCAATTGGTTCTTTACTTTATGTAGCGCTATGCTGCAAGACAATGTTTGTTTTGCTGACATTCAAAACGCACCATATCGTCCGGAATACAAAATTCCTTTAGGAAAACCGCTCGAAAAACCCTGCTCCAACTTCATGAGAAATCAGACAGTATTTACACGTACTTATGAAGGCGGCACAGTCTTCGTTAACCCCAAACTAAAAGAAGCTTGGATCGAAGATCTAAGCGGTCAGGTAATTTACGACAAAAAAGGCCTATTAGTTAGTAAGTAACTAAAAGGCCAAAAAAACAAAAATCTCACTTACACCCGTTCTTCTTCAAGAGCGGGTTTTTTTATTGATTGAGTTGCAATTAGGCCGCCTACGAGTGCCCAAAAATGCCACTCCAGAGTTGTATCGTTTAAAATATTGTCACCAATACTCATAGCATAAATAGAAATAGTAAAGGCAAGAATAAAAATATTTAACATTTTTAACCGTGTCCGATTTTCTTTTTTATATAATCTGATTAATTCAAAAAATAACGCGATAATTAAAATTAAATATAAGACAACCCCAACCACGCCACCATCAAGGGCTAAGCGAATATAGTCGTTATGCGGTTGACTAGCACCGAGGCGAAAATCGCGGTTATTAGAAATAACTGTTTCCGCTAAGCCTACTCCTTGTCCGATAATCGGGCTTTGTTTGATGTAGGAAAAGCTATCATAGTATAAACCCAAGCGCCAACTAATAGATCCATAAGGGTCAGATTGAAAAATCGTATTAAATCTTTCTTGAAAGGGAATCGCAATTAAATAAAGCAATAGGAGTCCTAGGCCCGCAAAGGCTAAAAATTTCCGAAATTTAAGTAAACCAACAATTAAAAATATAAGCAGAAGAGCAACATAGGCACCTCGAGTGTAAGTGAAAACTAAAATTACGCTTAAAAAAAGAGAAATGATTAAATATCCATAAGCTTCAATTCGATCTTTCTTAATAGTTAAAAACAAAAAAACAGATAAGGTGATCGGCAGCAGTAAATAATAGGCCAACATGTTCGGATGTGCAAAAGTTCCAAAGGCACGATTAATGCCGTCCTCCATTAAGCCATTTCTAAAATATAACTGACTAATTGCAAAAGCGGCCGGTATTAAAGAAGAAAAAATAATAACTTTAATTAGCTGAGTTAAATCTTTGCTCTTCTTAATTAAGATTGCTCCCAAAGCAAAGCTAAAAAAGATACTTAAATAACGAGACAACTCTTTAATTGAACCAAAGACATCGAAGGAGTAAAGCAGGGATATCGTTGACCAAAGAATAAATAATAGCCACATGATAGTTATTTTTTTTTCTCGCAAGTCCTGATAATTATAAATAAGGACTATTAAAGAAAACAGGAGCATTAAAGCGCCGTAGACAAAAAGCAAGTTGATACTCACACTCCCCACTGAAAATAATTTTATCTCGGTTGCAAAATCAATCAGCGGGCGAATAAATAAAAAAATAAATAAACCGTAGCGATAATTAAATAAGCTAAATAAAAATATTAAACCGGAAGCCAGTAAAAAAAACTTGGAAATATTTTCTAGTGGTAAAAATAAAATAAAAACAGCCGCTATAAAATAAGCTACTCCCATTAGAGCAAAACCCTCACGACTTCTTAATTTGTTTGCCATATTGTGATATAATTATATTGCTAACATAAGTTTAACTTAATATTACCCAAAAAGTCAAAATATGAAAATTCTGCAAGTTAATAAATTTTATTATCCTAAAGATGGGGTAAGCAACTATCTTCTTGGTCTAGAAAGCAAATTAAAAGAACTTGGTCACGAAGTACGTATTTTTGCTATGGATAGCCCGAAAAACGTAGCTTGCCCCGATCAGAAATACTTCGTCTCTTATTTATCATTTGATAAAGGCGGCTTAATGAATACTTTCCGTTCGCTCGGACGAATTTTTTACAGTTTTGAGTCGAAACGTAAATTCCAAGCTCTAATTAACGACTTTCATCCCGATATTATTCATATTCATAATATTTATCACCAAATTTCTCCTTCTATTTTAAGTGTCGCGCGACGCGAAAAAATACCGGTAGTCATGCATTTGCATGATTACAAACTAATCTGCCCGAACTATAAGCTATTTACCCATGGAGAAACCTGCGAACGTTGCCGCGGTTCTAGATACTATAATTGTACTTTAAATAAATGCGTTAAGAATTCATATTTTAAAAGCTTAGCCGCAACTCTCGAAATGTATTTTCACCATAATATTTGGCATATATACGAAAAGGGAATTAAACTATTTATTGCCCCAAGTTATTTTATGAAAGAAACAGTCGAAAGATTCGGCTGGCCTAAAGAAAAAATAATTACGGTTCATAATTTCTTTAATGATCAAATAAGTAACCCAGCCAATAAAATACAAAGTGAGCTCGGCGACTATCTTTTATATTTTGGTCGTCTTTCTGAAGAAAAGGGCACAAGCGTTCTTATAGAAGCTATTGCGAATACAAATCAGAAACTGAAAATTGCCGGCGAAGGTCCCGACGAACTTAAACTTCGTAATTTAGTCTTAAAATTAAAACTCGAAGATAGAATAAGTTTTTTAGGTTTTAAAACTGGAGTTGAGCTCGAAGAGTTGATTAATAATGCTAAGGCTATCGTTATCCCTTCGGTCTGGTATGAAAATATGCCATTAAACATGCTCGAATCCATGGCTAGGCGAAAAATCGTGATTGCTTCAAGAATTGGGGGCATGCCTGAAATAATTAAAGATGGAGAAAATGGACTCTTATTTACGCCGGGAAACGCAAATGAGCTAGCGAAAAAAATAAGTGAGCTCGATTCTCTTAATTATGAATTAATCACCGCTTCAGCCACCGCGACGGTCAAGAATTTAAATGCCGCCGAGCATGTAGAAAAGATTCTAAAAATATACAACGACATACTTAAATAAAAAAAACACCGGATTAATTTCCGGTGTTTTTAAATATATTATATTTTATTACTTAAGTTCGATTGAGCTACTATAAGTTAGGGCGGATTTTACTCCCGTTACTTTAATATCATATCGACCGACTGGCATTACTGGAACAGTAATTTCTTTACTGAAGCGACCATTGTTATCAGCATGCATTTCGTAACCCGCATTACCGAACTTAACTAACAATTGTTCTTGGGACCAAAAGCCAGTTCCAGAAATTGTTAGGGGAGCGTTACTTGTTACCCAGTAATTACTCAAATTTAAAGATAAATTCTCATTAGAGGATACAGTCGCGCTATATGTGTTTGATTTAACTGAATCAATTGTTTTTAGATTCTTATCAAGTAAAACAATATTTGAACCATTAAAGACTACGACAACATCACCATTATTAGTATTAACAACCTTTAAACCCATGGCCCAACCTTGAGGACCACCGATCATTGAAGTATAGGCATAATCTGCAACCGTAAAACTGTCTCTGTTCATTTTAACAACTCCAGTGCCATTAGAAAAATATAAATAAGAACTACCATAAGTACTATCAACTTCATAGCCTGGATGTTCAAGGTGTCGGAATGATCCTAGCAAATTACCGTTCAGATCAAACTTCTTAGTAAAGGTATCGTCAATCGCAAAAATTTCATTACTGTTGTCATCAAAATATACGCGATGATTATTAGATTTATAAATAAAATCTAAAGGCATTTCACGAACTACGGTTCGACTAAGGCGATCATAAACACGGACCTTATCATTATCTACGGAGAATAAATATTGTTGACTGCTATTTGAGCGAATACTATATGGATTAGATGCAGTAAAATTATAAGCGTCAATTACTTGCAAATCAGAATTATATATTTTAATTCCTTTCTCACTGACGGTTGCGATGTTCGAGCCAAAGCGATCTACTCTTTGGTACCACTCCCAATAATTGTTTGTAACCCGCTTATCTAGTTGTGCGCTGTACAAATCGCTAATATTATACTTAAATAAAGTATACTTTGAAACTGCATAAACAAATAACTGTCCATTTTCAATACTAAGCTTAAGATCGGAATAGCTGTCATTTATATTAAACAAGCTATTATAATTACTTATTTCGAGGGTTTTAGTAATAACTTTGTTCTCTGATTTAAAAATTTCAAGTTTTCCGGAATTAGCCGTCGCAAATATGACTTTATTATTAAAATCAACTGCGTCACCTGAATAGTAGGGCTGGAGCTTACTGTCAGACTTTCCCACAAAAAATAGGAGAGAAATCGCCAACAGGGCGATAATAATGCCAATTTTTTTCATATATTTTCTATTATTTAACTAATATTAAATGAATATCATTAAAATATAAAATTTACCAATATTTATTCATATATAATCATTTAGCTTACTAAAATACATACGATTTGTCAATATAAGCAGGGATAGAATGAAATCACTTAATCCCCTGAATATTGGGTCTAGCTATTGACAAACTTTTTAATATATACTATAATACTATATCAATCAATTAAAGATTAAACTAATATATAGAGTATACAATATGGAAGTCAAAGATTTTTTTCACATTTTAAAGCGTCGTAAGGGAGTAATATTTTACGCCTGGCTGATTTTTATAATGCTGGGAGCAGGGGCTACTTTTAGCCAATCACTTAAATATGAAGCCAGTTCAAAACTGCTTATCGTCCAGAATGTATCTGGCGCCGATCCTTATACTGTTTCAAAGTCGAATCAATATTTAGGAAACTTGTTCTCTCAGATTGTTTACTCGAATTCGTTTTTTGAACTAGTTACCAGTTCTAATAATTTTGACATCAATAAAAGTTACTTTACTGACAATTATAAAAAGCAGATGAAAATTTGGTCACAAACCATCACTGCTAAAAGTAACGACTCTGGAATTATCGAGATTTCCATTTATCACCCAAATGCTTATCAAGCTAAACAGATTGCCCTTGGAGTAAATGATGTTTTAATTAACCAAGGTTTTAATTATCAGGGTGGTACTGAAAGTATAAAAATTAAAATTATCGATCAACCCCTAGTTTCTGACTATCCGGTTAAACCGAATATCATATTCAACTTTCTAGCCTTCTCGGCTTTAGGAATATTAGCCGGTTTAATCTATCTCTACATATCACCGACAAAAAAAGCGCCAATTAAACGAACCCTAAAACAAACATCTACCCAGAATCTTCAGTATGTACAGCAAGAAGAGAACCAGGATAATGTTTATCGAGCCAATAATCAGCCGCCGTACAATCAGCAACAACAATATAATCAACAACAATATAATCAGCCCCGTCAACAAAATAATCAGGGACGACAGTATAATAACCAGCCACATCCGGCTGAAAAAGTAATGGTTAATGATGAAAATCAAGACGATGAATCAAATTATCAGGCACAAGGAAATATGCGTAATGTAATTAATCGATTTTAATTACAGACCTTAGCCCCTAAGAAGGTTGAGGCTTGTAATCAAAACAAGTTATTCGTTAAGTGACGAATGAAGAGATTGTATTTTAACAACGAAAAAAACCATATAAGATGAAAGAAAAAATAATTTTTTTATTAATCGGCATCCTGGTCGGCTTAATTGCTAAACCAGTTGAGGCCCAAGCACCCATTGCTAATTTCAGCCTTATGGGTGGAAATACGTACTTCTGGAAACCGAATCACGGTGACGGAACTTATCGTTGGGCAGAGGCAAGGCTTCTGTTCGGCAAAGAAAACAACGATAAACTCCTGAGCGCTGGAGTATTCTTCAATTATGTAGAGGTTGGGTCTAAAATAGACAACTTCTTATACTACGACCAAGAGTATGCAGGTGGACTCGCCCTGAATTTTGGATCACAGTACGCGACTATGAATAATGAAATTTGGGGGTGGCTAAATGTCGGCCTCAAATATAGTAAAGACCATGGTCAAATGATTATTCACGACACACTCTACGACACTAAGCAGAATGATCAGTCATTCTATACGAGTGGCGGCATAATGCTAAAGAACGCGATGGGTGACGGACCTTTCTTCATTAAAAAGTTGCTGTTTGATTTTAGAGCACCAACTAAAAAAGGAGGCAGGCACGCTTATTGGGATATTTATCCTACTCCCGACTCTTTGTCTAACAAAGGTCGCATCAAAATTACGCTAGAGAATACGTTTTTCTCAAAACCGATAAACATGGCTGGAACATTGCGATTCGAACCAAAAATTACGGGAAGCGTAACAAATGAATTCGCTGATCACAGAAATATCTATTCTGTAGGCCTAGGCTTAACTCTCGCAAGGGAATATAGCCAAGAGTTAGTAACGCTAGAAGCTAAGGTACATTTTGACCCTAAATACGGACAAATGTATTCTGTCGGAGTAATGGTCAGTATTAGTGAACTAGCCAAAGCAATCGTCAATCACTAAAAGAATAAAAAAATTAATTATTCATTCATTAACAAAAAAAAGAGAAATCATGAACAAAACACTTAGAATTGTACTTTACGTAATTGCTGTAATAGTAATAATATTAGCAATTATATTTGGCACCAGTTACTGCCAAAGTCATAAAACAGATTCAGAAACAAAGAGTGATTCTGAACTTGCCTTATTGGCCGTCAGACAGGCCGATTCAATTTGTAAACTGAACGCCCTACTCGAAGATTGCAATAAAGGACGCAAAGTTACTTATACCAGGTCCACAGGAACAAAGCGTTCAACCACGGTTGTACGGCAAAAATCTATTCCGGAAGATACCTATACTCCCGAATATGTTCAACCCGCCCAAACACAAAAAGCTTTTGCACCTGCAACAACGCCAAGTCGGACAGAAAATACCGGTCTAGCTGGTGATCAGTACATCGGAGTTTTCAATGGTTCGCACGGTGCGACTATTAACGAGAACTCGCAACTTACTTATTTTATCAGTAATGAAGAGCTCAACGCCGGCGAAGGTAAAATGAATATCGCTGCACCGCGTTTAAACTCTGCTAATGGTAATGAATTCTTCTGGGATCCAAGTAAAAACCTCTGGATTTGCGAGACGGGAACAATCATTACTATTGCTGATTTACTTAATCAGAAAACAGTTGTTTGGTGTGTATACATCGGCCAAAATTCGGAATGGAACTATTCGATGTTTGTTCCTCACGAAATTCTTAAAACCGGTTCAGCCAGCGCTATGTCAGCGCTTGCTAATGGTGAGGTTAGATGGCACAATGCCAATAACCACGAAGACGGAGCTGATTATCTTTCAGTAAAACAATTCAGAAAAAGGTAATTAGTACAAAAAAAACAACGGCTCAGATTAAAATCTGAGCCTTTTTTATTTATAAAAACTTCGTTAAATATTGCAACGCAAATAAAAAACCCCGTCTTTTTTGGGGACGAGGTTGTATTGCTTTTAATTGAAACAGAAATTAGTTTATTGGCGTGATAGAATACATCCGACTGCTGCTTTTGAGACTGGCTAATTGTAGCCTACACTGCATTGTTGGAGGATCATAGAATTTGCTATGAGTCATATCACCGAATACAGTCGGCGAATCGATATTAGCACCGAATTTGAAGTAAAGACGGCTCATATCGGCCTTTATGGAGCTTAAACTGAATGTGTAATATCCCCAACCAGTTGATGAAATGATACGCAAGCGAGCATTGTGCCAAACGTTGAGCGAACTGTAGGAAATAAAGGGTTTGGGGCCACTGGCGTAAGCGGAATAATTAATGAATATCCGGAGTGAATCAGTCGCAGCAGTGACCCCTAACATAAGAGAGTCACGCACTGTCGGCTGATAATTACCATTGACCACATCCCCATCTCCACCGGGGATATAAGAAACGCCAGGGGATGAGGTATAAAATTTACCGTTTAGTGGGTAAAAAAGATATTTTCCTGACCAGGTTCCGGTTACTTTCCAGTAAGTTGAATTAATTCCGTAAGACCAATTTACTCCTTGTCCGAATTGGATTTCCTGAAGCGTATAGTTTGGAAAAATAATATACTTTGTGATATACAGATCATTTCCAACATAAGTGTAGTCAGGCGTTAAGGCTGAGTTAGAGGTTAAGCTCCAGTCGTTAAAAGTACCAGTAACAAAAGGGGTATTACTAACATAAGGGGGGAGGACGAAACCATAAATAGTGCTCGCCAAAAACCCCAAATGATACTTATAACCTCCTGTTACTTGCTCAAAGTCCAGAATAATAATTGCTTTATCTGTAGTTCCAACCGGGCCATTAAGGGATACCCTTATCCAAGCAGATCTCGTAATCACAGCTCCTGTATTTGGATTTGTAATTGCAACAACCAGCTGATAAACACCGATTTTGTACTTTTGTTCGGGCTGAGCAGTCGCTAATAGCGGTGAACCATTCCCGAAATTCCAGGAGTACTTATAATTAATTCCGGCAGGTAAATTTTCCAGCCAAAATTTAAGAACAAAATCTGGTAAAGCCTGTATCGTATCAGAGATAACAACGCCCGAACTCTTTAATTCAATTTTACTTTCGTCAGCAGTGACAGGGTCGATTCCGGGAACGAAGTCCTTGTCTGAAAACTTTTGGCATCCCATCGTAAAGATAAGGGCCAGGAAAAACAGCGGGATAAAAATCGACCGCAGGGATTTGATAACATTCATTTTTTTCATGGTGACTTTTTTTTGGTGTTAATGAATACTAA
>JBBSAU010000011.1:0-15717 GCA_038251925.1 Patescibacteria group bacterium
AAATATCAAGTTCCTCGCCTTTGTTTTGTAAACAAAATGGATAAAATGGGCGCGGATTTTTATATGAGTTTAAATTCTATTAAAACTCGTTTAAACCAAAAGGCAGTTGCTCTTCAGTTACCAATCGGAGCTGAAAATGACCTGTCCGGTGTAATTGATGTTTTAGAAAAGAAAGCTTATACATTTTCTGGTTTTAACGGTGTTGATATTAAAGAAGTTCCAATTCCAGAAGACATGAAAGCTAAAGTTGACGAGTTTCATAATGAATTAGTTGAAAAAGCGGTTGAATGTGACGAAAAGACCATGGAAAAATATTTAAGTGGTCAAGAAATAGATTTAGCTGATTTAAAGGCGGCTATTCGAAAAGGGGTAATTGCAAATGCAATTTATCCTGTTTTGTGTGGCACCGCTTTACAAAATATTGGTGTTCAATTAGTTCTTGATGCCGTTAATGATTATTTACCATCTCCTCTTGATGTTCCAAAAATTGAATCATCTGATGTTCGTGATCCAGAATTAAAATTTCCCTTATCGCCTGATGACTCTAAACCTTTTGTTGGTTTAGCTTTCAAAATTGCGACTGATCCTTTTGTCGGGAAGCTTTGTTTCGTTCGTGTTTATCAAGGGACTCTAACTGCCGGTTCATATATTATTAATTCTTCAAAAGATACTAAAGAGCGAGTTGGTCGTTTAGTGCGAATGCACGCTAATCACCGTGAAGAAATTAAAGAAATCTGTGCTGGGGATATTGCCGCTGTTATTGGTTTAAAAAATACAACGACTGGAAATACTTTATGTGACGAAAATACCCCAGTTCTACTCGAGTCGATTGTTTTCCCGGAACCAGTTATTAAAATTGCGGTTGAACCGAAAACTAAAGTTGATCAAGAAAAGATGGGCGTTGCCTTGCAGCGTTTAGCTGAAGAAGATCCTACTTTCCGTGTTGAAACTGATCCCGAAACAAATCAAGTTTTAATTTCCGGTATGGGTGAATTACATTTGGAAATTATTGTTGATCGTATGCGTCGTGAATTCGGTGTTGAAGCGAACGTTGGAAATCCTCAAGTTTCATATCGTGAAACTATTACTAAAACTGCTGAAGCTGAACATAAATACGTTAAGCAATCTGGTGGACGTGGCCAATATGGTCATTGCGCCCTTCGTGTTGAACCACTTGAATCAGGCAAGGGAATTGAATTTGCCGATGAAGTTAAGGGTGGTGTTATTCCTCGTGAATATATTCCAGCGATTGAAAAAGGTTTTAAAGAAGCTGTTCTTAGTGGTACCGTTGCTGGATACCCAATGGTTGATGTTAAAGCTGCCGTTTTCTACGGATCATATCATGAAGTCGACTCTTCAGAAATCGCCTTTAAATTAGCAGCGATTCACGCTTTCCGTGACGCTTGTCAAAAAGCTGGTCCAATTTTACTTGAACCGATTATGAAAGTTGAAGTGACTACTCCGGAAGAATATATGGGTAATATTATTGGTGATCTAAGTAGTAAACGTGGACAAATCGAAGAAATGTCTGATCGCGCTAATATCAAAGTTGTTAAAGCTAAAGTACCGCTCGCTGAAATGTTTGGTTACTCAACTTCACTGCGCTCAATGTCTCAAGGACGTGCGAACTATACGATGGAATTTTCCCATTATTCAGAGGTTCCAAAAAATATTTTAGAAGCTATTAGAGAAAAGCAGGGGAAGTAAAAATTATATTTTCTTCGCTTAATATTTAACCATATGTTTCCTGAACAACTAAAAAAAATTCTGAATTTAATAAAAAAAACTGGTGATCGGGTGATAATTTTTGATGCAAGCGCGCCTGATGAATCATTTGTCATTATGGATGTTGATAGTTACAGCGAAATTATTTCTCCAAAAATGTCTGTTGATAAAGTTCCTGAAATTAGGCAAACAATAGAGGTAAAAGGTGAAGAAACACCGATAAATAAGGCGATAAACGTTGAAACCGAAAATTTGACAGAAGAAGATTTAACTGATAAAATAAATCGCGAAATCTCGGTGTGGAAAAATCGAGAAAATATTCCTGTTGGCGACATAGAAGACAAGCCGAAAAAGGCCTGGACAATTCCGTCAAACATTAAAAATAAGGCGCAGGAAATTGAATAATTTAAAAAAGTAAGTTTAATAATAATAAAATAATTTAATTTAGTTCGGCTGGTTTCCTAGAAGGAAAGAAACTCCGTGGAAACGGAGGCCGTACAACAAAAAACATGGCTGTAGAAAAATTTGAAAGAACAAAACCCCATGTTAACGTCGGTACTATCGGCCACGTTGACCATGGTAAAACTACCCTAACCGCTGCGATGTTAGCTGTTTTCGGTGCCAAGGGCATGAAAGCGTCTCATAAAAGCGTAAACGAAATTGATTCCGCTCCTGAAGAAAAAGCTCGTGGAATTACCATCGCGACTGCTCACGTTGAGTACGAATCAGAAAAGCGTCACTATGCGCACGTTGATTGTCCAGGACATGCTGATTATGTTAAAAACATGATCACTGGTGCTGCGCAAATGGACGGTGCTATTTTAGTGGTTGCCGCTACTGATGGACCTATGCCTCAAACTAGAGAACATATCTTATTAGCTCGTCAGGTTGGCGTACCTTATATCATTGTTTTCTTGAATAAGTGCGATATGGTTGAGGACAAGGAATTAATTGACCTTGTTGAAGAAGAAATTCGTGATTTACTGAAGAAATATGATTTCCCAGGTGACACAACTCCAATTATCCGTGGCAGTGCTTTAAAAGCTTTAGAGAACCCAACTGGTCCTGACGCTGAGCCAATCATGGAATTGATGAAGGCTCTTGATGAATACTTCCCAGAACCGGCTCGTGACGTTGATCACCCTTTCTTAATGCCGATTGAAGATATCTTCTCAATTGAAGGTCGTGGCACTGTTGTTACTGGCCGTATTGAAAGAGGTGTCATCAAAATTGGTGATGAAGTTGAAATCGTTGGTTTAATGGATACTAAGAAAACTACTGTTACCGGAATTGAAATGTTTAATAAACAATTAGATTCTGGAATGGCTGGAGATAACGCTGGTATTTTGCTTCGTGGTACTAAAAAAACTGAAGTTGAACGTGGACAGGTTTTATGTAAACCAGGTTCTACTACTCCACACACAGAATTTAGTGCTGAAGTTTACGTTTTATCTAAAGAAGAAGGTGGTCGTCATAAACCGTTTTTTAATGGTTATAAACCACAATTCTACTTCAAGACAACTGACGTAACTGGCGATATCACTTTGCCTGCTGGAACTGAAATGGTTATGCCTGGAGATACAATTAATTTAAACATTAAATTAATTTCTCCGATTGCCCTCGAAGATAAACAAAAGTTTACTATTCGTGAAGGTGGTCGTACCGTTGGTGCTGGTGTTGTAACTACAATTACAAAATAAGTTCATACTTTGCCCCGTTCTTCCTTTTAAAGGACGGGGCTGTAGTGTTAATTTAAGAAATAATTATGCCTGAAACAAAAAAAGAAGCAGCTGAATTTAAACAAAGGATCCGAATCAAGATCAAAGCTTTTGATCATAAGATTATCGATCAGTCTACTAAGACCATCATTGAAACGATTGAACGTAGTGATGCTCAATTTTTTGGTCCAATTCCATTGCCTACAGAAATTCGAAAATATACGGTTAACCGTTCGACTTTTGTACACAAAGATGCCCGTGATCAATATGAAATGCGCATCCATAAAAGGATGATTGACATCATCGATCCAACTGCCAAAACTATTGAAGATTTAACTAATTTAAATCTACCGGCTGGGGTTGACGTAGAAATAAAAATGTAGTAGTATAACAAAGTAATATATTTGTTGCCTAGTAATTGCTTAAATAACTCTGTTTATAAAGAAAGTGTTTAAGCGAACATTAGTCAAAATTGGGAGGTAAATCAGCGAAATAAAACTAACATAAAATAAATAACAAAAAGCGTTATTTTTATAGTTTTTTCCGAAGCTGGTTTTAGACCAGTTTTTTGTTTAAAAATGAAGAGAAAAGAAGACCAATATGAAATTTATTTTAGGAAAAAAATTGAGCATGACTCAAGTTTGGAAGGACGATAAAGTAATTGCTGTTACGGCTGTTTTAGCAACTCCTTGCGTTATCACCCAGGTTAAAACAAAAACTAAGGATGGCTATGAGGCTATTCAATTGGGCGCTGGAGATAGAAAAGCTAAAAATATTAATAAACCACAACTTGGTCATGTTAAAAATTTAGATATTAAACCAGCTCATACTAAAGAGTTTCGAGTTGAAAATACGGACGCTTTTAAGGTTGGTGATGTTATTAGTGTTGAAGCTTTTTTGGATGGTGATGGAATTAATGTTACTGGTACTTCAAAAGGAAAAGGTTTTCAGGGCGTTGTTAAGCGTCATCATTTCTCCGGTCACATGCGCACCCATGGTAATAAAGATCAAGAAAGAATGGGTGGATCAATTGGACCGAAGGGACCAGCTCATGTTTTTAAAGGAACGAGAATGGGTGGGCGAATGGGCGGTGATCGCGTTACCACTACTAATTTAGAAGTTGTTTCCGTTGATGCTGAAAAAAATATTATTTATGTTAAAGGTTCCGTGCCGGGCTCAATCAATGGTTTAGTTATGATTGTCGGTAAGGGCGATATGCAATTAAATATTCGAAAAGAGGCCGCTAAAGAAATTGCCCCTGAAGTAGCGCCAGAAGTAGTTACTGAAATCGCTCCTGAAGCTGCTATTGAAGTCAAAGAAGAGGCAAAAGAAGAAGTAGAAGCGGACGCTAAGTCCGAAGAAAGTAAATCGTAAAAAGTAATTTTAATTGATTATCATATGTCATTAAAGATAAAAGTCTACAATCAATCCGTCGAACCCGTTAAAGATTTAGAATTAGCGGATAAAATTTTTGGAGTTAAAGCTAATAACGAATTATTGCATCAAGCAGTAATTGCGCAAATGGCCAATGCTCGTCAGGTTTTAGCGCATACTCTCGATCGCAGCGAAGTTCGTGGTGGTGGAAAAAAACCTTGGAAACAAAAGGGAACTGGACGCGCTCGTGTTGGTTCATCTCGTTCTCCGATTTGGATTGGTGGTGGTGTAACTTTTGGTCCGACTAAAGATCGTAATTTTAAGAAAAAAATAAATCAGAAGATGAAGCAGAAGGCTTTATTTATGGCTTTATCGGATAAGTTATCAACTAATTCTTTAGTAATTATCGATAATTTAGAATTTGCAGAATATAAAACTAAAACTTTTAACACCCTTCTGACTAAGGTTGAAAAGACAGTGCTTTTAAATGAACGTCGAAATATTTTGATTATTAATGAAAATAAAGAAGAAAAGGCAAAATATTCAAGTCGTAATTTAACTGGTGTAAAAGTTATCAATTTAGAAAATATTAATTTGGTAGATTTATTGAATTTTAAGAATTTATTATTAACGGAAAGTGTTCTTGGTCTTTTGACAGAACGTTATAATAAATAATTTGTTTTATTAAAAGAATAATATGGCGATATTTAGCAACAAAAAAACTGAAGAGAGCTCAAAAAAAGTAACACCGAAAAAAGAAGAAGCGGTAGTTGCGATGAGCGAGTTATATGGTGACGCTGCTCCGAAGACGACTAAAACTAGTGGTTCTAAAGTTATCAAAGAAGTTAGCGCTAACCAAGCTTATAGACTACTGGTAAAACCATTAATCACTGAAAAGGCAACTCGACTCAGTGAAGAAAACAAATATGTTTTCGTGGTCGCGCTAAAAGCTAATAAGATTGAAATTGCTAAAGCCATTCAGGCTGTTTACGGTGTTAAACCAGTTAAGGTTAATTTATCGAATGTTTCCGGTAAGAAGGTTACTCGCGGAAAAATCCGTGGCCAGAGAAAAGATTGGCGCAAGGCTATTGTTACTCTACCAAAAGGCCAAACTATTAAAATTTACGAGGGTGTTTAATTATTCGAAATAATATGGGTATTAAAAAAGTAAAAGCAAATACACCGGGAAGACGAGAGGCGACTTTTGATGATTTTAAAGATTTAACTAAATTCAGTCCTGAAAAGAGATTGGTTGTAATTAAAAAAAGACAAGGTGGTCGCAATAGTCAAGGTAAAATTACTGTACGTCATCGTGGCGGCGGAGCCAAGCGCTTTATCCGTTTAGTTGATTTTAAACGTGATAAATATAATGTCCCAGCGACGGTAGCGGCTATTGAATATGATCCGAATCGTGGTTCTCGTTTAGCTTTACTTCATTACGCTGATGGTGAAAAAAGATATATTGTTTCTCCGGTTGATTTGAAGGTTGGCGATAAAGTTATGAGCTCGAAAGAGTTAATTGAATTAAAAGTTGGAAACGCAGTCGCCGTTCAATTTATTCCGGCTGGTATGGCCGTTAGTTCAGTTGAGCTTGAACCAGGCGAAGGAGCGAAAATTGCTCGTGGAGCTGGTAATGTTGTCCATGTTATGGGTGTTGAAGGTAAATATGCTCAGTTAAAAATGCCATCCGGTGAAATCCGTAAAGTTAAAAAAGAATGTTTATGCACAATTGGCCAAGCTAGTAATCCTGATAAAAGACATATCTCCCTTGGTAAAGCTGGTCGTAGTCGTCACCTTGGTATTCGTCCGACTGTTCGTGGAACCGCTATGAATCCGGTTGATCATCCACATGGTGGTGGTGAAGGTAAACAGTCAATTGGTTTGAAACATCCAAAGACTCCATGGGGTAAACCAGCCTTGGGCGTTAAGACTCGTCGCAAGAGACACTCTGATCGTTTAATTATCAAAAGACGTGCCAAGAGAAAATAATTTGTAATTAGTAATAAACAAGATATATGTCCAGAAGTTTAAAAAAGGGACCATACATAAACTTACGCCTACTAAACAAGATAAAGAATCTTAAACCAGGTGAAAAAACAGTAATTAAGGTTTGGGATCGGGCGGCAACCATTACTCCGGAAATGGTAGGTTTTACTTTGGGGGTTCATAATGGAAAAACTCATATCCCAGTCTATGTTGTTGAAAATATGGTTGGTCATCGTTTAGGTGAATTCTCGATGACTCGTAAGTTTGTTAGTCATGGTGGTAAGATGGCTAAGTCCCAAGCGGCTGATAAAAAATAATTTGAATACATATGGAAGTAAAAGCCAGTTTAAAACATTTAAGAATGTCACCGCGAAAAGCTCGCTTAGTGATTGATGTAGTTCGCTCAATGCCTGTTAACCCAGCGCTTGATCAATTAAAATTCATCAATAAAAAAGCGACTGATCCGATAGCTTGTTTAATCCGCAGCGCAATTGCTAATGGTGTAAATACCTATAGTCTTGAGGCTGATAATTTATATATTAAAGAAATCCGCAGTGACGAAGGTGTTATGTTAAAACGTTGGATGCCAAGAGCGCACGGTCGTGCTTGTTCTATCCGTAAACGTGGTTGCCACTTAAGTTTGATTCTTGCGGAAATAAAAGAAAGCGGTAAAAAAGAAAAGAAAGTTCTTAAAACTGCCGACCCAGTCAAGCTAGAAAAATTAGTAGCCGATAGTGCAAAAACGGCGAAAGTTAATAAAGCTAAAAAAGAGTCTAAAGTTAAGAATGCGGCCTCGACTGAAAAAGGAGCCGAAATTATTGACCCTCGCATGGAAGGTCACCATAGTCACGATAAAGTCGAAGGAGCCAAGGGCTTCACAAGTAAAATGTTTAGACGTAAATCTGGATAATAAATATATATCGGTTATTAAATTGATTATTAATACATATGGGCAAAAAAGTAAATCCAAAAATTCTACGCATGGGTATCACCAAGACTTGGGCCTCGGTTTGGTTTGAGAGTGGTGAAAAATATATCCAAAATGTTCGCCAGGATGTTTTAGTTCGCAAATACATGATTCGCGAATTCAAAGAGGCAGGCATTGATAAAGTAGAAATTATTCGCAGTCTTAATAAAATTGAAATCACCGTCTCAACTGCTAAACCAGGTTTAATTATCGGTCGTGGAGGTAATGGCGTTGAAGAATTAAAGAATAAATTACATACCAAATTTTTAAAGAATTTCCGAATGGGTGAAATTACTTTAAATATAAAAGAAGCGAGCCGACCAAACTTGAGTTCCCAGATTATTGTTCAGTCGATGATTTTAGATATTGAAAAAAGATTACCTTTTCGAAAAGTAATGAAGCAAACAATTGCTAAGGCAGAACGGGCTGGTGCTCTTGGAGTTAAAGTAGTTATCAGTGGTCGTTTAAACGGTGCTGAAATTGCCCGTCGCGAAAAATTAGTTTCTGGAAAAGTTCCACTGCAGACTTTGCGCGCCGATATCGATTATGCTCGTGGAGTAGCTCACACAACTTACGGTGCAATCGGTGTTAAGGTTTGGATTTATAAAGGAGAAGTTTTTGAAAGAGAAGCCCAAAAAGGTGAAGTGATCGCCAATTAAAATATAAAATAAAGTCTGTTATATGTTAATGCCAAAGAAAACTAAATGGAGAAAGGATCAAAAACGACGTCGGGGCGGAAAGGCCAGTCGTAATTTGAATATCAGTTTTGGTAGCTATGGCTTAAAGGCCTTAACTCCAAGCTGGATATCTTCTCGCCAAATTGAATCAGCTCGTCGTGTTATGACTAAATACGTGAAAAAGGGCGGTCGTATTTGGATTAGAATATTTCCTGATAAACCAGTTACCGCTCATGGTGGTGAAATCCCGATGGGTAAAGGTAAGGGTGCGGTCGACTACTACGTAGCGATTGTTAAACCAGGTATGATAATGTTTGAAATGGAAGGACTTGATAAAGAGACGGCCAAGAAAGCCATGGAATCAGCCGGGCACAAATTGCCGATTAAGTGTCAGTTTATTAGCAAAGAGTAATTTATAGATGCGATAATAATATGGAATTTAAAGAATTAAAAACTAAGGATAAAAAAGAACTGCAGAAGTTATTAATTGTTAACCGTGAGAAATTACGTGACTTGCGTTTTAAGGATTCTAATAAGCAGTTAAAAAATATTCGCGAAATCCGCGTGGTAAGAGGTTTTATCGCTCAGGTTTTAACGTTATTAAATAAACAAGACTAATATGCCAGCCAAAAAAATTGAATCGACAGTCAAAGAGGCTAAACCGGCAACCATTATCAAGAAATTTAATGGAGTCGTAGTTAGTGATAAAGGCGATAAAACTATCGTTGTTAAAGTTGATTCCGTCAAAGTTCATCCGAAATATAAAAAAAGATACGTTGTCAGTAATCGTTATAAAGTTCATGACGAAAAAAATGAACATAAAGTCGGAGACAAGGTCATTTTTATCGAATGTCGACCGCTCAGTCGCGATAAGCGCTGGAGAGTAGTAACGAAATAATAGATAGTATTTAGCAGATAAAAATATGATTCAAGTACAAACTTATTTAAAAGTAGCTGATAATTCGGGCGCAAAAGAAATTATGTGCATCCGAGTATTAGGTGGATATAGAAAACGTTACGGACATGTTGGCGATATTGTTGTCGCCGCCGTAAAAAGTGCCGTGCCTCACGCCGCTATCAAAAAAGGTGATGTTGTTAAGGCAGTTATTGTCCGCACAAAAAAGGAAATTAGACGAGTTGACGGCTCTTATGTTCGTTTCAGTGATAACGCAGCCGTAATTATTAATGATGCTGAAAAGAAAGATCCAAAAGGAAGTCGTATTTTCGGACCAGTGGCTCGTGAAATTCGAAAGGCCGGTTTTGTGAAAATTGCTTCTTTAGCTCCAGAGGTTTTGTAATCAAAAAAATACAGCAAAAAATATGAATATCAAAAAGAACGACAAAGTACAAATATTAGCTGGTAAAGACAAGGGTAAAACTGGAAAAGTTTTACAGGTTTCGCCTGCTAAAGGACGAGTCAGTATTGAAGGCTTGAATTTATTGATTAAGCATTTAAGACCGAATCGGGCTAATGAAAAAGGACAGAGAATTGAATTTCCGGCTTTTATAAATTTATCCAATGTAGCGGTTGTTTGTCCAAAATGTGGCAAAAAAACTAAGATTGGTTATAAAACAATAAAACTTGAAGGTGGAAAATCTAAAAAGAATCGAGTTTGTAAAAAATGCCAGGAAACCATTGAATAATTTTAAATTTATGAGATTAAAAGAAAAATATAAAAAAGAAATAGTCAAAACCTTATCCGAAAAGTTCGGTTATAGTAATGAACTACTTGTCCCGCACCTTAATAAGGTTGTGCTTAATGTTGGCTTTGGTCATCACTTAAAGGAAAAAGAATTCATCGCTAGTGTTGAAAAAGGTTTGACAAAAATTAGTGGCCAAAAAATTGTTTTTACAAAAGCTAAAAAATCTATTTCCGCTTTTAAAATCAGAGAAGGCTTAATCATTGGTGCTAAGGCGACCTTGCGTGGTGATAGAATGTTCGATTTCGTTGATAAATTAGTTAATATCACTTTTCCCCGAGTTCGCGATTTTCGTGGTATTAATGAAAGTTCAGTCGATCGCAATGGTAATTTAACGGTTGGTTTTAAAGAATTTGTCGCTTTTCCAGAAATTCACGTTGAAGAAGTTGATAATGTATTTGGTCTAGAGGTCTGTATCGCTAGCAGCGCTAAAACTAAAAATGAAGGCTTGGAATTATTCCGGCTCATTGGTTTCCCGTTTAAAAAAGAAAGCAAATAATTTAAATATTTATGGCAAGAACTGCATTAATTGTTAAAGCAAAAAGAAAACCAAAATTTTCTACCCGCAAAATAAATCGTTGCTGGCGTTGTGGCCGTAACCACGGTTTTATCGGCGACTTCAAACTTTGCCGTATTTGTTTCCGGGAATTAGCTGACAACGGCGATTTGCCGGGAATCACTAAATCTAGCTGGTAATTTTTTATTAAGTATTCACTAAAAATATGATGGATCCCATCGCAGACATGTTCACAAGAATTAGAAATGCATCCGCCGTTAAAAAAACGGAGATTGTTTTGCCTATGTCGAAGCTTAAGCTCGAGGTAGCTAAAATACTCGAAGTTGAAGGCTGGGTTAAGAAAACCGTGATTGTTCCCGGTGGCCTTGACGGTAAGCATACTATTTTTGATGAACTAAAAATTCAATTAAAATACCGCAAAAACGGTAAACCCCAGATTTCTTCTATTAAAAGAATTAGTCGTCCGGGGCTTAGAATTTACGTTGGTAAGGATGAAATTCCAACTGTTTTAAATAATTACGGCATGGCCATCTTATCTACTTCAAAAGGTCTAATGACCAATAAAGAAGCGAGAAAACAAAAGATTGGTGGCGAAGTTTTAGGAGAGATTTATTAATCGTATTTAAGATAATTTTATATGTCACGTTTAGGAAAATTGCCAATTATAATCCCAGCGGGTGTCCAGGTTACGATTACTGATCGTGAGATTCTTTTTAAGGGTCCAAAAGGTGAATTAAAAATCGCCGTTAATCCAGTTATTGAAGTAAAGCTTACTAATAACGAGTTAAGTATTGCTCCTTACGATAAAGCAGCTAAAAATGCTAGCGCAATGTGGGGTTTGGTTTGGAGTTTATCTCGAAATTGTGTGATTGGTGTAACTGAAGGATTTACAAAAAAATTAGAAATTAACGGTGTTGGTTATCGTGCTGCTGTTGTTCCGGGCCAAATTAATATGAGTCTCGGTTTTTCTCACCCTGTCGAATTTAAATTACCAGTGGGAATTACAGCCATTGTTGAGGGAAACACGATCACTTTAAGCGGAGTCGATAAGCAGATGGTTGGTGAAACAGCCGCCCAAATCAGAAAAATCAGAAAACCGGAACCGTATAAGGGTAAGGGAATTAAATATTCTGATGAGATTATTCGTCGCAAAGCGGGTAAAGCAGCATCAAAAGGTAAATAATTTATATTTCTTAGAAGATTTAATTATATGGATAAAAATAAGGCTAAAAATCAGAAAAATATTCGTCGACACGCTCGTATTCGTTCAACTATTTCAGGAACGGAAGCGTTGCCTCGTTTAAGTGTTTTCCGTTCTAATCGCGGCATGTTTTTGCAGTTGATTGACGATTTAAACGGTAAAACTTTAGCGAGTGCTTCAACCATGGAGCTTAAAACTAAAGCTACAAAAATTGAGTTAGGACGAGAATTAGGACTTCTGATTGCTAAAAAAGGATCAGCTCTTAAAATTACCAAGGTTGTATTTGATCGAAGCTCATATAAATATCATGGCCGCGTTAAGGCGGTGGCTGAAGGAGCTCGCGAAGGCGGTCTAATATTTTAAAATTATATTCTTATTCTCGCTGAGCGAGAAACTAAAATTGATATATGTCTGAAATTAAAAAAACTACAATCGAAGATAAAGCCAAAGTCGCTACAGCTGGAGCGGCCGCAACTGTCGCCACCGATATTTATGGTGGTCAGAAGCGTCCGGGAGCTGGTGGCGGTGCCGGTGGCGGATATCGTGGTCCAAGACAGGGCGGCGGTGGTCGTCGTGACGATCGTTCAAAGGATGAATTTGAACAACGAATTCTTGAAGTTGCTCGTGTAACTCGTGTTATGGCCGGCGGTAAAAGAATGAATTTCCGAGCTTGTGTCGCGATTGGTGATAAAAAAGGAAACGTTGGTGTAGGACTTGGAAAAGGCGCTGATGTAACTATGGCCGTTAATAAAGCAGTTAATCGTGCTAAAAAAACCATGGTTAATGTTCCAATGGTTAATGAAACAATTCCTCACGAAATAAATTTAAAAATGGGTGCGGCTCGTTTAATGTTTAAACCAGCTAAAAAAGGACGCGGTGTTATTTCCGGTGGCGTGGCTCGTATTATTTTAGAATTAGCCGGAGTAAAGAATGTTACTAGTAAAGCCTTGGGCTCAAAAAATAAAATTAATAATGCCCGCTGTACTATCGAAGCTTTGCGTCAACTTCGCCGACCAGAAACTAAAAATGAAAATAAAAGAGAAGAAGTGAAGAAAGACGAGACTAAGGAAGAGAAAAAATAATCATTTTAATTGAATATATATGTTATCACTTAATACAATTAAAAAAACTAAAGGCTCGTCAAAAAAAATCAAACGAGTTGGTCGCGGTAATGCTTCCGGTCACGGTACCTATAGTACCCGTGGTCTTAAGGGGCAGAAATCTCGTTCCGGCGTCAGTGGTTTAAAGCGTTTAGGGATGAAGAAGCAATTATTGGCCATTCCAAAAGTTCGTGGTTTTAAATCTCATAAACCAAAGAACCAAGTGGTTAGTATTAAGGCGATTAACAGTAATTTTAAAGATAGTGAAATCGTTAGTCCTGAAACTTTATTTGCTAAGAAATTAATTGGCTCACTCGATTTACCAGTTAAGATTTTGGGCAAAGAAAAATTAACCGTTAAAATTAAACTCGAAAAAGTTAGCGCCAGTGAACCAGTTAAAAGCCAAATTAAATAAGTTAGACATTATTAGAACTATATGTTCGATAAATTTGAACAAATTTGGAAAGCTAAAGATTTAAGAAATAACATTTTATATGTTTTAGGAATGTTAGTTATTTTTCGTTTTGCGGCCCATATCCCAATTCCGGGTGTAAATGCCGTTGCCTTGAAAAATCTTTTTGCTTCGAATCAAATTTTAGGTTTAATGAATTTATTCTCCGGTGGAGGTATGGAAACATTTTCCATTGTGATGATGGGCGTCGCTCCTTACATTACTTCTTCAATTATTTTCCAGCTTTTAGGGATGATCGTTCCCCAAGTTGAAGAAATGCAAAAGGAAGAAGCCGGTCGTCAGAAAATAAATATGTGGACTCGCTGGTTAACTGTTCCACTAGCCGCCATGCAAGCTTACGGCATGATTACTCTTTTGCGTCGAAGTTCGGCGGGAATTTTAGGACCAGTTTCTCCATTTGATTTTGCTGTTATTATTGTTACTATTAGTGCCGGTACGATTTTCTTAATGTGGATTGGAGAACTTATTTCTGAAAAGAAGGTTGGTAATGGTATATCTTTATTAATTTTTGCGGGTATTGTTTCCGGATTGCCTCAAATATTAAAGCAAGTTATTATTACGTTTGACCAATCACAATTATTTATGTTGGTCGGTTTTATCGCGATTGCGATTGTAACTGTAGTTGGCATTGTTATCATTAATGAAGGTCAGCGAAATATTCCTGTTCAATATGCGCGTCAAATAAGAGGGAATCGAACTTTTGGTGGAACGAGCACTCATTTACCGCTTCGAGTAAATATGGCCGGCGTTATCCCGATTATTTTCGCTATTTCAATTGTTTTATTTCCATCAATGATCGCCCAGTTTTTAATACATGCTAAAACTGCCTGGATTGCGAGTGCTGCGGCTTCAACGATATCCTTGTTTAATAATCAGTTATTTTACGGTATTGTTTATTTCATTCTTGTTTTTGCTTTTACTTATTTTTATACAGAAGTTATTTTCCACCCATCGCAGATTGCCGAAAATTTACAGAAGCAGGGTGGTTTTATTCCTGGAATTCGCCCAGGCAAAACGACTAGTGATTACTTATCATCCACTGCCCATAAAATCATCTTAGTCGGAGCCTTATTTCTAGGTTTAATCGCAGTTTTACCTCTTGTTATGCGCTACTTTACTGGCGTTCAGGCTTTCTCGATTGGCGGGACTAGCTTACTCATCGTTGTATCAGTGGTAATTGAAACTGTTAAGCAGATAGAATCCCAACTAACTATGCGCGAATACGATGGTCTCTAAAAATTATAGAAACTCAAATACAAAGGCTCAGCTTAATCGCTGAGCCTTTAATTTTGCCATTGCTTATGCTATATTTATATTATAAAGAATGAAAATTTCATTCCTATATTTTAAATATTTATTATATGGATTTAACTAGCATTACAAAAGATTTAAAAGATACCAACGATTATCGTCTTGATCAGCGTTTTGATAAATTAATGCGTACGAATCCGCGCTATAAGAATTTAAATGGAGAGAATCGTGAATTAATTATGGATCTAATTTTAAAATATAAAAATAAAATTAGAGAACATAATTATCCTTCGAGTCTTACTATTCGTCATGATACGCACCACTTGTACATGAACAGAGTTAAACTTGGTTTAACTTATCACGATTTAGATCAAATTAAAGAACTTTTGCAGAGCTTTAAAGAATAACATATGAATCTAAATAGTTTACCTAAGGCGGGCATGGGCTTTCGAGCCTCAGCCGGAAGCGGAAATTTAAAATATAAATTATCCCGTTTAACCGCCAATCGTGGCGGTGAGTTCGGGAATTTACATGATAATCAAGATCATATTTTTAAAGCAATTGATAAATATAGTGGTGTTATCAAGAGTCGTGGCGGTTTAAATAGAATGCAGCAAAAATCAATTATTCATGCTATTAAGAGCGAAGACGGAGACTTATCCTATGATGATAAGAAAGATTTAAAAAAAATTGTTAGTTATTATAGTCGAAAGAAAACGCCGCCTGAACCAGAAATTAAAAAAATTATAAAACTTGAGCCGGAGCAAAGTAAAGTCAGAATTCCAATTAATCGGGCTGATTCAGATTTCAATAATGACCAAGATAAACAGATTAAAGATAGGCGAGTTAGCGAGGCGCGAGCACGTTTGCGGAGTGGTAATACGGGAGTCGCAAGCTCTGGCAAGCCAACACCACCAAAACCAGTGACACCGCCGGCTGGACCGCCAAAAAATCCATATGAATCAGGCCACCACGAACAAATAAATTTTAACTAGCTTAATATTAACTATGTTTACTTTAATTACTAC
>JBBSAU010000012.1:0-15377 GCA_038251925.1 Patescibacteria group bacterium
CGGCGCTAAAGACTATGGCGGTGTGCGCGCAAAAAAACCTTCACGATTTATAGTTGAAATGGGCATCGAGAACTCTTTAATTCCGGAGATTAAATTAGCTCAGAAAAATGAATTTTTAAGAGATTTACATTTTTTAAATTCGCGTGAATTAAATGCAACTAAAGAAAAAACTAATCTCGAAAAATATCCCTTGCCAGAAAAGTTTTCCTTTTCCCAACTAGCAGCTTTTTCTACTTGCCCACTTCAGTATAAGTTTGCCTTTGTTTTAAAAATACCCGCGTCGACCGATAAATCAAGCTTGATTTTTGGAAGAGTTTTGCACAATACTTTATATAATTTTTTGTTACCTACTTTAAGCGAGCGCCAAAAAATGCAAGGAGAGTTGTTTGCTGATTTAAGTAAACTTGAGGCTAAAAAGAAAATACTCGGCTTACTAAATGAGAAAAGATTAGTAGAAATATACGAAGAATTTTGGCAGGCAGATGGTTATCAAGATAAAAAAGAGCGCGAGGCATATCGCCAAAAAGGGCTCGATGCTCTTCATAAATTTTGGGCTTCGTATAGCGCTAATCCGCCTAAAGAAATCATGTATTTAGAAAAAAGATTTTCTTTTAAGATCGGTACGGATGTTATTAAAGGAGCTATTGATAGAATAGACAGGCTGGACGATGGTAGCTTAGAAATCCTCGATTATAAAACAGGAAAAACAAAAACAAAATTAGAGTATTCAGAAAAGCGACAACTAATTCTTTACCAGTTATTTATTGAAGAATTTTTAAATGTTAAAGTTAGTCTACTAAGTTATTATTATTTAGAGAGTGGCGAAAAATTATCATTTACAGCGACTGATAAAGATATTACAAAATTGCGTTTAGAAATACGAGCTGAAATTGCGTCAATCAAAAAACGCGATTTTACGCCGACACCTTCGCCGATGTGCGCGTTCTGCGATTTTAATTCAATTTGTGAATTTCGACAGGTTTAGTAAAGATATAAATATATGGATAACAATGACCGCCTAATTAGTCCGATAGAAAGACGAGGGGATGAAGCCTTAGATTTATCGCTTCGACCTAAAACTTTAAGCGAATATATTGGACAGGAAAAAATTAAAGCTAATTTAGGAATTACAATTGCGGCAGCTAAAAAAAGAGCCGAACCAATTGAGCATGTTTTGTTGTACGGCGCTCCTGGTTTAGGAAAAACTACCTTGGCTCATGTTATCGCTAATGAAATTGGGGCAAATATCCGAATAACCTCTGGCCCAGCAATTGAAAAAAGCGGAGATTTAGCGGCTATTTTAACTAATCTCGAGGAAGGTGATATTTTATTTATCGATGAAATTCATCGACTGCATAAGACAATTGAAGAAATTTTGTATCCAGCCATGGAAGATTACGCCCTCGATATTATTATGGGCAAAGGGCCGAGTGCGCGTACTCTACGCTTAGATTTACCGAAATTTACAATTATTGGAGCGACGACTCTCGCTAGTTTATTATCAGCCCCACTCCGAGATCGATTTGGGATTACTCATCATTTAAATTTTTATGAAAATGATGATATTGAAAAAATTATTAAACGAAGTGCAAAAATTCTTAGTGTTGAAATTGATGAGGACGCGAAGGAGGCGATTGCTACTCGAAGTAGGCGCACGCCTCGAATCGCTAATCGTCTTCTTAAGCGGGTGCGCGATTATTGTGACGTTAAAGGAGATGGAAAAATTTGTCTTAAAGATTGCCTGGAAGCTTTTGAAATGTTAGAAGTTGATGAGCTTGGCTTAGATTTAATTGATCGTCGTATTTTAGAGACAATCGCTAACAAATTTAAGGGTGGACCAGTTGGTTTAAATACGCTCGCGGCTTCAACTGGGGAAGAAATGGATACGATTGAAAATATGTATGAGCCATATTTAATGCAACTTGGTTTTTTAGATCGCTCTCCGCGCGGACGAATAATTACTCAACTCGGCTATGAACATTTAGGCATAAAATTTCCCGGGCTTGATAAATTGCTTTAGGATTATTTTTTCCAATTATTTTTTTATTTAAATTAATTTCTTTTGGTATTTTGTTTATGCCCTATTCGTTAAACGATTTTGATTATAATTTACCGCTTGAATTAATTGCTCAAGAGCAGGCGAAACCGCGGGATCACTCGCGGCTTTTATTATTAGATAAGAAAACTGGAGAAATAAATCATCGACACTTTTTTGATATTGTTGATTATTTAAGAAAGGGCGATCTGCTCGTTTTAAATAATTCAAAAGTTTTCCCCGCTCGTTTAATTGGACATAAAAAAGAAACTGGTGGGGAAGTGGAAATTTTTTTGCATCACAAGGATTCAAATAATATTTGGGAATGTTTACTTGGTGGTCGTGTCAAAGAAGGCTTGGTGATTAGTTTTTCCAATCAGCTTGAAGCTGAGCTTATGAAAAATAATAATGATGGCACTTGGCAGGTCACTTTTAATATATCAGGAGAAAATTTTTGGAGGACGATTAATAAAATCGGTGAAGTCCCCCTGCCTCCTTATATAAAGCGAAATAAGCAGGTACTCGCTGACAAGAAAAATTACCAAACTGTTTTTGCCTCAGACGCTAAAGTCGGTTCTGTGGCGGCGCCAACCGCTGGACTCCATTTAACAAAGAAGCTTTTAAAGAAAATACAGGCCAAAGGCGTAAAAATAGCATACCTTACCTTGCACGTTGGCCTTGGTACCTTTGCTCCAGTTAAAGAAGCAAAAATTAATGACCATAAAATGCATAGTGAGTTTATGGAAGTTAAGAAAAAAACCTTAAAGGCGCTGAAAGAGACAAAAGAGTCTGGCGGTCGAATAGTTGCGGTTGGCACGACGAGTTGTCGTAGTTTAGAGTCGCTCGACTGGGAAGCTATAAAATCCGATCGACACTTGAAGGATCAATGTTTTTGGACGGATATATTTATTTTTCCTGGCTATAAGTTCAAGCTTACGGACGCTCTAATAACAAACTTTCATTTGCCGAAATCAACCCTGTTAATGCTTGTTAGCGCCGTATCTAGTCAGTCATTTATAAAGAGAGCGTATCGAGCTGCAATAAGTGAAAAATATCGTTTCTTCAGCTATGGCGATTCGATGTTTATTTATTAAAATTAGCCTAATAAAACGATTTGATTTTTTTTCAATTTCGTGATATAGTTTAGTCTATTGGTCGTGCTTTATTTCTTATATTAGCTCAATGAGCGTTTATATATTATGAAAAAATTTTTACTTTTTGTTTGGGAAATTGCTAAAGTTGCCGCTTTTTCGGCGGCCATTATTATCCCCATTCGTTATTTTTTAATACAACCCTTTTTTGTCAAAGGCGCATCCATGGAACCCAATTTTCACGATAAGGAATATTTAATTATCGATGAGCTTAGTTATCGTTTCACAGAACCCGATCGTGGTCAGGTTATTGTTTTTCGTTATCCGCGCAATCCGCAGGAATATTTCATAAAACGTTTAATTGCCTTACCCGGAGAAGAGGTTCAGATTAAGGACGGTGGCGTTATTATCTATAATGAAGCACATCCTCAAGGATTGAAGCTTGATGAAAAATATTTACCGACTGATTTTATAACATATAACCAAGATGAGTCTAAAGTAAAAGTCGGTGCTGATGAATACTATGTCCTAGGAGACAATCGTGGCGCTTCAAAAGATTCTCGTTATTTTGGAGTAGTTAATAAAAGCTTTGTTACTGGCAAAGTTTTGTTTCGAGGTTGGCCATTTAATGAAATCACAGTCTTTAATAAAAATTATTGGCCACAATATAATAATTAAATCTTATGCCTAGAAGAAAAAAAGTTTTACCGGAAACGGTAATCAAAAAACCTGAAAAGCGTAGCGAAAAAATTACACCCCGACTTTTGGGAATGAAGGATGTACTCGGTTCAGAGCAGATTTGCCAGGATTTTGTTATTAATAAGGCTTTACATTTAGCTAAGCTTTATAGCTTTAGCCAAATTAAAACTCCCGTTCTCGAAAGTTTTGATTTGTATAAAAAATCGACACGAAAAAATACTGATAAAGAATTTTACTTTGTTGAAGCAGAGAAAAGTGAAAAAATAATTTTACGCCCTGAAATGACGCAGGGGGTAATTCGCGCGTATTTGGAAAATAATTTAAGTGAAAGTGGCCTTGCTTCTCGTCTTTTTTCGCTTGGCCCTATTTTTAGACATGAAAAACTTCAATCTGGGCGTTATCGCGAATCAACTCAATTTAATTTAGAAATAATTGGCGAAAAAAAAGCGATGGCTGAAGCGACTCTCATTACCATGGCTCATAATTTTTTTGAAGAGCTGCAAATTAATACCCAGCTTCAAATTAATAGTATTGGTAGTAGCGAATGTCGCCGGGAATATAGTAATAAGCTCACCGCGTTCTATAAAGAACGGGGTCGTCGCTCTAAACTTTGTAATACCTGTAAAAATAATTTAGGTAAAAATTCATTGAGCCTTCTTGATTGCAAAGAGGATACTTGCGTGCAGCTTCGAGAAGAAGCTCCGCAAATTGCAAATTATTTGTCAGACGAAAGTCGAGAACATTTTACAAAAACTTTAGAATTTCTAGATGAACTAAATATAAATTATAATTTTAATCCATACTTAGTGAGAGGTTTAAATTATTATAATGATACTGTTTTTGAGTTCTGGCCGATTAATGAAGATGGTGCAGTCCAAGGAAAAATGGCTCTTGGCGGAGGTGGTCGTTATGATTCTTTAGTAGAAATTATGGGTGGTCCGGCTACTCCGGCAGTTGGACTTGCTCTCGGAATCGAAAGAGCGGTTTCCCGACTTAAAGATAAGCACCTCTTGGCAAATCCCGTAGAAGAGGATATAGTGTTTATTGCCCAGCTTGGCGATCAGGCAAAGCTTCGTGCTTTGCAGTTATTCCAGGACCTAAGAAGAGCTGGATTTAATGTTAGACAGTCATTTGCTTCGGATAGTTTGAGAATTCAACTTGAGGAGGCTCTGTCCATGAAGGCTAAGACTAGTTTAATATTAGGTAAAAAAGAAATTATGGATGGTACGATTTTGATGCGCGATATGGATTCAAGCGCTCAAGAAGTAGTCGTCTATAAAAAAATTAAAGAAAGATTAGCTAAAAAAGATAAGTTAGTCGAAAAAAGATTAAATAATAGAAAGGAAGGAGGGTTATATGGCGGATTTTAAAAGAAAGCCTGGTGAAAGTTTCGAAAGTTTTTTACGAAAATTCAAAAAAGGCTTAAAAAACAGTAAACGTCTCGAAAAAGCAAGATCAATACAACATCTTGAGCCTAAGAATACAAAACGGCTTCAGAAGAAGTATGCCTTGACTAGTTTGGCGTTGAGCAAAAAGAATGAACATTTGCGACGTATCGGTAAGCTACCGGAGAGCACAATGAGACCATAATAAATATTTTTGGAAAATAAAAAACCCTTCACAAATTGTCGAAGGGTTTTTTTATGGCTAATGATTTTTATTCATGCGGGGAATAAGACGTTTGATGTTTTCGAAAGTTGATTTTCTCGCAAATTGTCTTATTTGATCGCGAGCGCGACGAGTTTTCACAAATTTTAACCAATCTTTATTTGGATACAAGCGATTTTTTTCAGTAATAATTTCGACTAAGTCACCATTTTTTAGTTCTTGGTCAAGTCGTCCAAGCTTATCATTAATAATGACTCCTGATGTCTTATTGCCGATATTACTGTGCACTGCATAAGCAAAATCAATTGGCGTTGATTTTTCTGGCAATTCAAAAACATCACCGCGTGGCGAAAAAACGAAAATACGATCTCGAAAAATATCTAGTTTGATATTTTTAACAAGTTCGCTCGTATTTGTAATCTCTTTTTGAATGTCGATTAACTCTTTAACCCAGGGAGGTGACTGATAAATATTTCTCTCTTTTTTTGATTTATAATACCAATGGGCCGATAATCCATAAATAGATTCTTCGTGCATTTCCTGAGTTCTTATTTGGAACTCGGCCGGTCGTCCGTCTGGACCGAAAATGGTGGTATGTAGGGAGCGGTAGCCGTTCGGTTTTGGAACGGCTATATAGTCTTTAAAACGATTAGGTTTTGGCTTCCAGAGCGTATGGACTATGCCTAAAGTTTTGTAACAATCATCCACTGTCGGAACAATAATTCTCAGACCAAAAACATCATAAATCTCATCAAATTGTTTATCCTTTTCTTGCATTTTACGGTAAATACTATAAAGATGCTTGAAGCGCGCTTCAATTTCATAATCAATTTTTGCCTCTTTTAGTTTTGGTAAAATATCGTCCTTTATCTTCTGAAAAAATCTATTGCGTTCAACTTTTTTTTCAACTTCATATTTAAATTCGATTTCATGAAATTTATCGGGAAAAAGGAATTTAAAACAGATATCTTCCATTTGCCATTTTAAACGACCGATTCCTAGTAAGCCGGCGATTGGGGCGTAAATTTCTAAAGTTTCCTGGGCGATTCTTTTTTGTTTTTCGGGCGGCAGATTTTCTAGCGTTCGGAGATTATGCAAGCGGTCACAAAATTTAATAAAAATAACTCGTAAATCACTGGTCATTGCGAGAAACATTCTTTTTAAGTTTTCACGATAGCGCTCGATGCCGCGATATTTAATTTTTCCTAGTTTAGTTACGCCTTTTACTAGATTATAAACTTCACTACCAAAAAGTTTTTTTATTTCTTCGAGATCATGGCTCGTGTCTTCCGGTACGTCGTGCAATAGACCCGCAGTTACGGTCGCTAAATCAGCCTTAATCTCAGCTAGTATATAGGCAGTATGAAGCGGATGCTGGATATAGGGTTCACCATTTCTTCTGAGTTGATCACTATGAGCCATTTCCGCAAATTTATATGCCTTTTCGAGAATAGCCGCGTTCTCGTTTGGATGGTTTTCTTCGAATTTTTTTATTATTCTTTCAATTGTCATAAAACTGTTTTTCTTTTCTAACCTTTATGTTATAATAAATTCATATTGATTATATCAAGCGAGCGGATAATTTAAAAGCTTTTTTCATCTTTTCGAATGAATAAAAAAGTTAAATTACTTGTTTTTATTTTTAGCTTAATCGCTGTGGCGGTAGTGGCTAATTTTGCATTTGCGCAAGACTTTGGTTTAGCGCCAATATCAAATGTTATCAGTTTAAGCTCGAGTGATCCTCGAATAATAATCGGCCGACTTGTTCAGTTTTTTTTAAGTTTTTTGGGAATAATCGCGTTGATATTAATAATGTATGCTGGTTTTATTTGGATGACTTCAAATGGTGATGAAGATAAGATTAATTCCGCTAAACAAACTCTTAAGAATGCGATTATTGGCTTGGCAATTGTTTTATCCGCTTGGGCCATAACAACTTTTTTATTAACCAGACTCGCCTCATCTATTGGTAGCGGTATTGGCGGATTAGGAAATAATAATAACGTCTTCAGTAATCCTGGCTTAGGGGCGATTGGATCTTGTTCAGTTGAGAATTTTTACCCAGAAAATGATCAAACTGAAGTAGCCCGAAACACTTCGATGATTATTACGTTTAAGGAAGACTTAAACATTAGCACTGTTTGCGCGAATGCTGCCGGAGTTTCTTGTGCTTGTAATGATACAAATTGTAATAGAATTAATCCGACCGCCATTAGAATATTTAAAACAGATTTAGGGGATGCTTGTGTTAATGGAACTTGTCCTAGTACTAATGCGAACCTGACTGATGTTGTTGTCGCGGTTTCAAATGCTAATAAAACATTAATTTTAACGCCCCTTAGTCTTTTAGGTAATCCAACGACTAATACTTGGTATTCCGTTAAAATTACTAGTGATTTAAAAAAGAATTCAGATAATTCATCCATATTTAAATCCTGTGGGACTGATTATTTTAATTGGAAATTTGAAATAAGCACTCATCTTGATTTAACACCACCGCAGGTTGTTACGGGTGGTATATTTCCTCGCCCAGATAATTTACAGGATATTCAAAATCAAACGGCTCCAGCCGTAGCAGCTCAATCTCAAATTCAAGTCGCTGCCTGCCCTAAGGTATATAAAGCGGCGACGATTACGAATATTACTCCGCTTGGTAGTAGCCCCGTAGCGACAGCGCTTGCCTCAAATTATCAAGGGGCGATCACTAATTTTAGAGTAGACATATCAGCTACGTCGCCAGATAAAGCTTTATTATTTGATGCTAATAATATTAGCAATCTACTGGGTTCGGCAGATTTTGATGTAAATGGTAACGCTAAATTTACTGGTTATTTTAGCATTAAGGCAGTAACGCGAAGTTCGGGTAATTCTTGGAGCGTCGTTATGACGCCTGAACAGTTAGCGGACTCTCTGAGCGTGGGAAATGAAACTTATACTTTTTCTTCAATGGCTTCCGTTAATAATAATATTTACGTCAACCCAAATAGCTGCAACCTTAGCGCTCAAGCAAGTGAAATTAAAGCTATTTTAAGTGGCAATTCTTTAGTAAATGTTGGGGGTAGTGGTGCGCTGATTATTTTAAGTGCTAAGACGGCGGGCTTAAATGGAAATCAAATTTCGATAATTACGAGCAATGGCCAAGCCTTACAGATTCAAGCTTTTTCCGGTGGCATTGATCGTCAAGATTTAGCTCAAGTTAATGATAAAAAAGATTCGCCAATGAATACTGTTATCCAAATTAATTTTAGCGAAGCCGTTAATCCAATAAGAGTCTCTGGGTTAGCTTCCGAAGTTTCAAATTATATAAAAGTTGTAAATTACAATGCTAGTAGCTTAGCAGCTGGAGCTACTTGTATTGATAATTCTCAATGTCTTTCCTATAAATGTGATGGTCCAAGTGGAAATAAAAAATGTCTTGGCAATTATATTTCCGGAAAATTTTTAATTAGTAACGCTTATAAAACAGTCGAATTTATTTCCGATAATGAATGCGGAGTCAACGGCTGTGGTGAAAAAATTTATTGCTTACCCGCCAATAGTCATTTAGCGATTGAAATGAAGGCTGCCGATTTAAAAATTTGTAATAGTAATAATGATTGTCTAGCTTACGCCCCCTATAGTAATTGCGCAACGACAGCGCTTGGTTATAATACTTGTCAAAATTCTGAGTTTAAAAATTATCCGACCTCAGGAGCAACGATGAATGGTATTATTGATACAGCCGTAAATTCTTTTGATGGTGACAGAGACCTTATGTCTGACGGACCGCTTAATTTTTATAATGATAATTTAGACGTCACTCAAAATTTAAATAAAAAAGATAATTATCGTTGGTCTTTCTATGTAAATAATACGATAATGTCGACACCGCCAAAAATTGAGACCGTCAGTCCAATTCAAGGCGCCACCAAAATAAACTTAGCTGATCCAATTAAAATTGTTTGGAATACTTTAATGATGAATAGCAGTTTGTCGACGGGCAGTAAATCTATTTCTAATGGCTCAACGACAGTTGAACATAAATTAATAAATTTAAAGAGTTCGGGTCCGGTAGCAAATGGCTATTGGGTTAAGAATGAGAATATTGATACAGCTCCACTCGATGGCGTACCTGACAAAACAATTTCCTGGATACAACATACACCGTTTTCGGAATCGATGTCATATCGAGCTCAGGCTGGTTCTGGTATAAATGATATTTATCAGAATTGTTTCAAGCCAAGTACCGGCGTTACCTGCTCGGCAAGTGTAACAAGTCCTTCTTGTTGTTTTGGATCAGCTACAAATGTTTTAACAGCTGACGGAAATTGTCCCTAAAAATAATTATAATTGATTTATAAATCTGTGAAATTGTTTTCGAAAAAAATTGCTAAACAATTATTAGTTTTCTGCCTAGTGGCCAGTGGCCTTATCTTTGCGCGCTTTATTTTAGCGGCTGATTTTGGTTTAAACGAAGTTGGCAATGGATTAAATGGTTCTTTGGCGACCGGTGATCCACGAACTATCATTGGCCGAATTATAAATATCGCTTTGAGTATTTTGGGCGTGTTGGCGCTCGGCCTTATTCTTTACAGTGGTTTTCTCTGGATGACTTCAGCCGGTAACGAAGATAAAATTGCCACGGCTAAGCTAACTTTAAGAAATGGTATTATTGGATTGGCAATAATTTTAGCCGCCTGGGGAATTGCCACTTTTATTTTAACTAAGCTCGGCGGAGTGATTAATGGTGGTTCGGGCGGATGTACTGACGGAACTACTCAGTCTTGCGGCTGCGGCGGTTCGATGGTTTGTGGCGGCGGATCCTGGGGTTCTTGTATCGGCTCGGATATTCAAAATTGTATTAACCCACCAGTAACTTGCGACTCTAGTCCTAATCCTGGCTGCCAAGCGGCCAACCAAATATGTATCGCTGGAGATTATTGTGATACTAACTGTTTATGCCAACCACAAGGATCTTCTGGAGAATCGTGTGACGCTGATCAAACTAATTTAACTTGTGATGCTGATAATACGCGTTGCGCTGAGTATTTAACTTGTAATCCGGATACTTGTCTTTGTGCTGGTCCGCCAGTTATTACCGGATTAAGCCCAGTTGGTGGTTTCTGTAATGCTAATTCAAATAAGCCTTGCGCGAGTAATGCTGATTGTGCAGTTAATGATGTTTGTAATTTGACAGTGCCTAATGGTGCAATCAGTAATTTTATTACAATTTTTGGTAAAAATTTCGGTGAGTATTCGGCTACTAGTAGTAAACTTATCTTTTTGGGAACTAGTAACCCGAAAGAAGCTCTTCAGCCGGAAACAATTAATCCGTCTTGTATTAATACTTGGCGCGATGATCAAATCGTGGTTGCGGTTACGCCTGGGGCACAATCAGGACCAATTAAAATTATAAATAATGAAGGATTAACCGATTCTAGTAACGATACCTATGGCCCAAATATTGCCGACTTTATCGTTAATAATATTGATCGTCCCGGTCTTTGTCATTTAAATCCCAACCAGGGCGTCTTGCGATCGGAAGTTAACTATCAGGGAATAAATTTATATTCAGGTGATGCTTATTTTGGAAATTATCAAAATAATGTTAAAGCTTTAGATTCAGAATTTATCGCTGTCACTGGTTTATCTGGAACATCAACTACTCCTAATATTAAATCTGGAGTTTCTGGTAGCTTTGTTGAAAAGAATATTGCCGGTTTCCCGCAAAAAAGTAATTTTCTTAAATTTACAAAGGACCGCGAAGAAGGAGAAGGTCCATATATTATTTCTTTTTCTCCGACCGAGGGTAGTGCTGGCCAATACTTGACTCTTAAGGGAGTTGGGTTTGGTGGAGCCAAGGGCACTAATCATGTTTATTTTTTAAGTGGCAATAATAAAATAGAGGCTTCCTATTTATTTCCGGCAATTTGCGCTAATTCAGTTTGGAAAGATAATCAAATAATCGTTAAGGTTCCAGATTCATTAGCAGATGATAGTTATAAAATTCAAATTACTTTAGGAGCGCTAACAATAACTACTGAAAATTTAAACCCTAATGCTTTTAATTTTGATCACACCCTTGCGCTTAAATCTAGTATTTGCAAAATTGATCCGACTCAGGGTCCAATCGATATCCCCGTTACTCTTTGGGGCGAATATTTTGGTACCATTGGTAGCAATGGGTCAATTAAATTTAATTATAACCAAGATACTGTTGGTGTTATTAAGAAAGAAAATGATGCCAATACAATTTCAACTACAGTTCCGAAGGCAGCCGTTACTGGTCCAGTTCGAGTGGTTAAAAATGGAGTTTGGGGAAATGAATTAAATTTTTCTGTTGGTGAGTGCACGAAAGATGAAGAATGCAATAATCAAATATGTTGCCCAAGTACTACTTATAAGAAAGGGCGCTGTGTCGATAGCCTAAATGAATGTTTTGTCGATGTGCCGACTTCTGTTTTTGAGTGGAGCTTCAGCACAAATTTTGATGCTTCAACTACACCTACTTTTGATAGTTGCTTAGGACTTTCTAAATATCTTGGGACTTGTTATTCGGGAGGCATGTGTCCAAATAGTCCTGGCTCATGTTCATCTCCTTCAACTTCATATCAAAAAATAGTTGGGTCATGTGATATTTCTTGTCAGACTGTCTCTGGATGTGGTAATGCTTGCACCTATCTCCCCGCTCTTGATAAATGCCAAAGAAATCCATCGGGAGCAGAACCAAATTTTAATGGTACTTGTGATTTATTAAAATCAATTACATTCCCAGCCTCGGCTTTTTCTGGGAAATTAGCCTCCCCACTTACTACTGATGAGACTTGTAATAGTGCTGGAAATTGGGAGATAGTTTCTAAAACATCTTGTCCGATTGGTTGGACAAGCACTCCCGGAGATCATTGCACGCAAGACGGATCTAATTGCCGACTGTGCCCAGATAAATTTAATTGTGAAAATGTAAGTTCAATTGGCCGCTGCGTATCGGATAAACTTTGTGCGGATGGTGATGCTAATTGTGTTGATAATCCGGACGTTAATGCTGCCGATAACTGTATTTTAGATGTTAAACCGAGTTGTGAATGTTGCTGTCGCATTGGTAAAGATACTGAGGACTGTTGTGCGCCGCTTACCTGTGCTGGTGAATGCGGTTCGGACCTGATTAATGATAGTAATACTTTCGGAAAATGCTCAGGTTGTGCGGCCGCTGGCTCAACAACCGAGTCGCGTGACGCAGCTTGTAATTGTACGGGGCACACTTCTCAATTCTGTGATATAAGTTCTGACCATCCTCAAGGCGTCTGTTCGGACTGTGCTAGTATTAGCTCGCAATCAAATTGCGGCGACCATTCTTCGGCTTGTTGTTTTGACTCAAACAGAACAGCCACAACAACCGACGATATTTGTCGCGGGCTTGATGGTGGTGGGGTCGTTAGTAAAACTAAAGGCAATGCTGATTATGGTTATTGCGCCTATTATAATTGTTTTAGTAATTCTGTGCCGCCAATCGGTGATCCAAAAGTTTGTGCTTCAACAACACCAGTAAAAATTGGATTCTTTAGTAAGGTTGATACTTGTGTTGGTGACTGTCCCAAGGGAATAGGAAGCGATCCTTGTCGAGCGTTTAATAAAGATCAAGCCGCTTGCTCAAATGAAAGTGCTTGCTGTTATGATTCATCGACTAAAAATTGTATATCAGGTAATAAGATTACTAGCGGCGCTAATAGTGGTTATTGTGCTTACTATCAATGTCAGACTCCGCCTGGGAATCCTTTGCTTTGCGATTTATTAAATGCTACCACAACTCCCGGTTATGCGAGTTCGACTGTCTGTACAGATGTCTGCGCTAATCCTCCGGGTGGAGCGGGTCTTGGTTGCGCTGATTTAAATGCGACCTCAACTTGTAATTTTGGTTTATGTAATTTTCCAGGTTTAGCCTGTCTGCAGGATACTGGCCAAGCAGGTGCCTTTCCTTCTTGTGGTTCTTGTTGTTGCCAGGTTGGCTCAACACCAGATTCATGTTTTAGTTTAGCAACCCCAAGTTTGCATTGCCAAGCTGATAAGGGTTCTTGCTCGGGTGCGGGCCGCGGTTTATGTTGCGGTTGTAGTGCAGACGCAGATTGCGGCTCGATTACTACCACCGGTTGTGGAGCTGATACCTGTTGTACGGCGAGACCAAAAGTTGTTTCTACTGTACCTAGTGCAGAATCAAATAATATTTGTCGAAATGCGAGCATAAAAATTTCCTTTAATCAAAGCATGGACGTGACCAGTTTTGGAAATAATTTTTTATTACTTGAAGAAAGAGATCTTGGAGATGGTGTTTGTCCAACGGGAACATTTATTACCGATAGTCGCGAAATTGAAAATTTAATTAATCATCCAAATAAGAATATTTTTGCCCGTTTATGGAAAAATATTTCCACACGAACGGAGCGTCTCTTTGGTAAAGTTAATGAAACTGCACTAGCCGTACCTCCGAGTGCCGCAAAATTATATTGCTCTATCCCGGGAAATGTTAGTGCCGCTGAAAATGGTTCGCAGACCGATTTAATTTTTATGCCCACAAAGCTTCTGTCTCCAGCTACTAAGTATTATGCCGTTATTAAGGGTGACGAAACTTTAAATAGCGAATCCGGAATTTTAAGTTTTAGTGGCGTTGGCTTAAATGAAGGAGGCTTTTATACAGGAGTAACTTTTGTAGCTAGTAATCAAGTCAAATTTAATACTCGTGCTTATTTAAATTCATATAGTTTCCAATTTATCACTTTATCTGATCAAGGTGTTAATGCTGGAATTTGTGCAATTGATCATGTTAATGTTAATCCTTTTTCTTACCTTTTTAAGACAACCACTAACGATCTTAATGAAAGTGATACCATCGTTGATAGTTCCTCTTTTGATAAAACTGCTGATCGCGATAAGGCCTTTACGGTTGGAGCCTATAGTTCCGACAATCAACTACTTCATCCAGTAGTTGGTTATGCTTGGAATTGGGTTTGGTCGAGTAATGATACGAATATTGCAAGAGTAATTGATCTTAATACTGCGACTTTGCCAGCGACTGTTATTCCTGATAAAAAATTAATCGTTGCTCAGCCAAATATTACTGATGGCCAAACAAAAATAAATGCCACAGTTAATATGACTAGTTTTCGTTCGTCTTGTGGAGCTAATTGTAATTCTTATTTTGCTGGCGATGGTGAAACTAATGCAGCTGACGTCTACACTTTTATTTGTGATAATCCGTGGCCAGCAGTAGCTGCCAATGGAACTTGGCTTCCTTGGAAAGATGTTTCTGGAAATTGTTCATACAATAATGTTAATTGTGAAAATTATAATTATAAGTTTTATTACTGTCGCGATGCGGGCGGCCCCGGGACTCTTGATGACTTGCCGGCTATTATTAGTTCGCCGATAGCTAACGGACAGGGAACTAATTTACTTTGTAGTGCTGATAGAACTCCATGTTCGGCTGTTGATTCGCGTTGTGGTGCCGATCAAAATGGAGATGGTACTCCAGACGGTATTTGTGTTTGGAACGTTCTTAAAGAATCATATTTCTTTCGGCAAGTAATTTTACCTGCCGCTGAAATTATTTCCGCGACTGAGACGGGACAAAATGGAGAGGTCCAAATTAGCTGGCGCTCTCCAGCCAGTGGAGTCAGCTCTTATAAAATATATTATTTAAAATCTGGACAAGGCACGATGTATTCGCGGGAAGTTAATTTTGCTGTCCCTTGTGTTCTATCTGGCCAAAACTATAACTGTACTACTAAAATTAATGATTTAATAAACGGTCAGCCTTACGTTTTTAAAGTCTCGGTTATTTCAACAAATAAAACTGAAAGCGCTTTGTCCAATGAAAAAACGGCCACTCCAAAAGATTTAAGTAAGCCTGCGATACCGAGCAATCCTATAATTTCTGTTTCAACATCAACTGTTAAATTTTCTTGGACAGCGAA
>JBBSAU010000013.1:0-15138 GCA_038251925.1 Patescibacteria group bacterium
AATGTTTTCGATAATGTTAATTCCCTTCCTGATTTTTGAAATCCCGGCAGGAATAATGGCTGATAAATATATTGGTGAAAAAGAAATGCTTTTTTTAGGTTTCTTTATTTTATCAGTTTCACTTTTCTTATTTTTTTATCTTCGCATTTCGACTTTCTGGGTCTGGGCGCTCGTTTTATTTATGAGCCGCACGGGTGCCGCTTTACTTGAAGCCATGCGCGAAACTTATTTTTTCAAAATAATTAAATCAACTGATATCGGTTACATTAATATCTTTCGAACAACTGCACCTCTGGGCTATATTCTGGGTCCAATATTGGCGGTTCTAACTCTGGCATTTCTTCCCTTACAATATCTTTTCTTGTTTGTTGGTATTATTACTCTTTCTGGTTTCGCCTTTGTTTCCATGATTAAAGATACTAAATAATTGACTTTAGTCTAATTATTTTATAAGATTAATCCATTGCGAGTATCGTATAGTGGTTATTACCTAAGGTTTCCAACCTTATGAGAGGGGTCCGATTCCCCTTACTCGCTCCATAAATAAAAAAGAACAGATGTAAGCTGTTCTTTTTTATTTTTAGAAAAATTATAAAGGGGAATCAGGCAAGCGGCGAGCTAACGCACAGTTACCTACTTCTTTTTCATAATAAGTACGATGGCTAGCACTAAAAAAACAAAATGTAGAAAGAAATCGGTTGGATTTAAATTAAAAACAAATAGCTCTCCGGCTGCCTTAAGTAAGGCTGAGCCATCAATTATAAACGCCCAAGAAAGTGTAATTATTAAAAAGATAATCAAAAGCCAGTAAATATATTTCGTAAATTTATTAAAAAGAAGTCCCAGCCCAGATCCAATTTCAAAAAAAATCATTAGTGGAGATAAAAAAATTGGCAATCTTAAATTACGATATTCAAGGATAGCTATATCCGGATAAAAAACTCTAAAAAATCCAGCCGATAAAAAAATTAAAGCCAAAAATATTCTTAACATTTCAGTTGGTTCCTGAAAGAACTTTTTAATTTTAATATTCTCCAAAGTCATATTTTACAATTTTCTTTTTAATTCTAAAATTAAACAGAGTAAATAAAGCCATCAGCCCCCACTTTAAGCCAACCCTTGCCCCGCCCTCTTTTTCCAAACGGCGAGAAGAATACAATAGCTTTAAAGATTTTATCATTCTAAATTTACCATGACGTGAAATTCGATAACAATAATCGTAATCTTCAGCAAAATATATTTTTGTATCAAAACCCTTAATTAAATTATGGGTCTCTCGTCGGGATATTATTCCCGCACCAATGGAAGCGGGCGCAAAATACTGTCGAAAAAAACAAAAAAAATTATATAAAAAGGAATAAATATGATAACTCGGCCTGCCTGGATTAAACTTTATATAAAAACCGGCTCCACTTAGATTTCTGTCTTCAAACTCAGTTAAAATTTTCTCTAAAAATCCCGTTTGTAAAACTGTATCCGCATCAAAAAAAATAAGAACATCGCCAATAGCCACGTCAGCCCCATTGTTTCTTTGCCAAGAGGGATGGTGATGCTTGGTGTCGACTATAAACTTACAATCATTAGTCAGGGCTATTTCTTTTGTCCTATCAGTCGATCCCCCATCAGAAACAATTATTTCATAATCTAAATAGGACTGACTTTTAATCGAACTGATTAGCCGGGGTAGATATTTTTCCTCATTAAGAGTTGGAATAATTATTGAAAGCATATTTATTTAAATAGTGTGCGCGCGAGTTCCCAGTAACTCTTATCATCTGTCTTATATTGATAATACCACCATTCAACCCCCCAAAGATATGTTTTATGAAAATCAACGTTTATAGCATACTGAAGATTGGCCTTAAACTGATTATAATTAAAGGATTTGTTGGCCTCTTTTTTTGATAAATAAATCATTTTTCCGTTTGGCACCCATGGCTCCGCCTGAAGCTCAATGATGTAGCGATTTTCTGGTTTAATGCCCACCAAAAAGGCTTTCAGACGATAAAAAGAGGCTGGTAAGGGATAGCGAAAATAACCACTATACTCACCCCAGACAACTCGATAAAGAGTACTGCCAAAAAGATCGCCATATTTTGCCTCTTTTCGCCACCAACTAAGCTCTCCTGTGGCCGAAACCATTACTGGGCGAGTGTCACTCTTTTTAACAAGCTCAAGCTCTTTTTTAAAAAAATTCTCATCACTAGGTGGACACACTCCAAAGGCATCAAAAAAAGGTTCATTTTCCAACTGCCAAGAAATAATCGCTGGATTATCTTTATAATGGTTAACAACGACTCCAAGCATGTTTAGTGTTTGCGCTTGAGTAGAGGCTAAACTTTTTTTACTTGCCCACTCAGGGGCGTGACATTCTGGCCAGCGAGGTAAACGCCAGCCGATATTTACAATAAATTTAACATTTCTTTTAGCGCCTTCAGAAATTATATAATCATAATCAGAAAAATCAAAAACCCCTTTTGTTTTTTCAATCTCGTCCCAATAAATAGGGAGCCTAACTTCCTTAACTTGAAGGTCATCAATAATCGCCAAATATACCTCTTTCCATTCGAGTCCTAGCTCTGAGCAAAATTTAGTCGAGAAAGTTACTCCAAAAAAATCCGGTTTATATTTTAGATTTTGTTCTAATGGAAAATTATTGGCCAGCTTAAACATATAGACACTAAGAATAATAAGTAAAATTATCACTAGATGCCAAATTTTTAAATTTATGTACTTTCCAATTTTGAAAGATTTTAAAATATTTTTTTTTAACATACTAGATCATAATAAAATACAAACCAATACCAATTATTAGTACGGCCGCAAGTTTTTGTATAAAAATTTTAACAGAGAAAGTTTCTTTTAATAATTTAGGAGATAAAACTGCCAGGACCGAACTAACAAGCAAAAGGAAGGCATACTGAACTCCTTGAAAAGCATTCACAAGTGCTACGGAGCCTAGAAAAATGGCGTAGTTTTGTAAAATAAATCCGAACGATCCTAAAATCTGATTAAAGACAACTAAATATTTATTATTTGCGTTACTGTGTTTTGGCTTTTTAAACGCTTTAGCTATTTGTTCTCTATCGCTTTTCCTGATTAAGAAAATTAATACGAAAAGCGCCGCTCCGAGGCGATTCCACATAAAGACGCTAGCAAAGGGTTGGGCTGAATATGCGTACTTAGTGGAAACAAAATAAATAGCGTAGGCTAGCGCTGATAGCAGCGCCAACAGTAAAGAACTCTTACTAATTCCCTCTTGTATTTTTAATTTTGCCAATACGCGAGATAAAAAATTACGATTACGTGGTAAAAAAGCAACAATTAAAATTCCGACAAGCAAGGCGACAATGCCAATCCATTCAGTGTTAGTATAATGTTCTTTAAAAAACAAAATTGAAAATAAAATTGAGAAAACCGGCGTCAGTCCCCCAATAAAAACGAGAGTTTGCGAAGCTTCTCCGCGTCGCAGGGCTTCATATAAGAACCAAAGTGCCGCGGCAAAAATTGCCCCACTTAATAAATTAAAAAGCAGCCAATTATAGCCCGGCCATTTTAAAAACCAAGGAGCCGCTACAAAAACTAGCGCCCCCATTAAACAAGCAATAAAGGCGTAAGCCTTACTACTGCTTAGAACATTATCTACTAAAAATTTATCAAATAAATTGGCGATTGCTAGAAAAAAATATGCCAATAAAGCGACTAGAATCCAGGACATAATTTAAAAAATAAAATCTTAATTCTCATTTATAATTTTTTCAATGTTATAAGTGCCCATCTGTTCGGCATTTAAAAAACCATCCATCGCCGCTCGAGCCAGTCTTCCTGATTCCAGCAAATCCGGGAGCCATTCATCCACATACTCGGGATTAAGACTATCAATTCCAGCCCCGATTGATATTAACCACTCGCGATTATAATCTTCCTGCGAGCCAACTGGCGCGGACATAATAATCGGTAAACCCAAGGCACAATAAAAAGATAATTCCGAAGGCTTGGTCCAAAGAATATCTGTTTCTTTTAAGCAAGCATTAAATATTTTAAAATAATCAATTTTTTGCTGAGCATAAATTATTTTTACCTCTTCCCCGTCGATTAAATTATTCAATTTTAATTGTGAAGTAAAATAATCTTTAACGTCGAATCTATTCCCAGCCACTAAATTTATTTTAATTTTTCCGTCCTTAATTTGTTTTAATAACTTCTGTAAGATTATTCCAGCCATTTCTTTCTGAGCGCCAGCGCCACCGACCGCAAAAGTTAAATTAATTGGTTTACTTTCAGCCTGTGAAAAATTTGGTAATACTTTTTCTAAGAGAGAAATATAATGTTCTTCATATTTCCCTTTTGCATCAAGCGCTTTCACGCGTCTAGCTAAATCATTTTCAAGAATTTCTTTTTCTTGCCCAATGTTTTCTTTTGGTAAAGGAAAACCAGTAACAATTATATTTTCTGGTTTAACGCCATACATTAAAAATCTTTCCTTAACTTTGGCGCTTGGTAGTAAAAATTTTGTGCGACTATTTTTAGGATCTAGCGGTGCCCAAGCGCGTGACGCGTCTGTATCACAAACCAAACAATATATGTCACCCTTATAATTATGATATTCAGCGATATAGGCAGCGACAAAAAAAGTAGTTAGGAAAGGTAAGCCGCTTGGATTTAATTCTGCAATTAAATGACGACCCAGGCCAGCCTTAATTGAACGAAAAAAGAATTTTTGTTGAGTAGACTGTTTAGATAAATCACGATTCGGATAGAAAGAACTTATTTTTTGAAAATTATCCATTACACGAAAAACTAAAGCTCCAATAATCGGAACCTTTTTAAAACGCGAAATACGCTCATAAGAGCGCAAACTATTAATCCAGTATTTCTTTTCCCACTCGGGAATTCCTGGATAATTATTTATGGTAACAATTCCATTAGCGGCTAAGTCTAGCAAGGGCTCGGCTGCTCGCTGATGACCGTAACCCATATCAGCAGCGACTAAATTTATTTTTTTAGAAGGCATAATTTATAATTATAAAAGATTCCTATTTCTTACTATTCATTATAGCAATAATTAATCATTTCTTACTATAATTTCGTTGCCGGACTTTAATTGCAGATACTGATAAGCACTAAGAGCCGCTATTGTTGCCTGTCCCATGGCTACCGTAATTTGTTTAAATTCGCAGTCAGTCACGTCTCCAGCTGCAAAAAGACCCGGCGTTTTGGTTTCCGCTCGGTTATTTATTACAATTTGCTTTTTTTCATTCCTCTCAACAAATCCCTCTACTAAATCAGTGCTAGCTAATCTTCCAACTTCAACAAAGACACCATCGAGATCAATTTCTTTTTCAACCTGAGTCTTGTTATCCAAAATGATTATTTTTTCTACTTTTTGATTACCACTAATTCTCTTAATTTCAGAGTCAAATATAATTTCAATATTGGGCCGTGACTCTACCTCAGAAACAAGCGCATTAAAACCTTTAAAACTACTCCCTCGGTGTATTAGGTAGACTTGGCTGGCTATTTTTGACATTACTTCAGCGGCATCTAGTGCCGAATTACCGCCGCCAATAACGGCCACTTTTTTATTTCGAAAAAATGGACCATCGCAATTAGCGCAATAAGACACACCTTTTCCATTAAATTCAATTTCACCTTCAACAGCCAACCTTCGCGGAGAAAGACCCATGCTTATTATAACTGAGCGAGCCTCAAAGGATTCACGATTAGTATACAGAATAAAATTACCATCAGCCGTTTTTTCTATCTGCTTTACTTCATCATCCTTCATTTCAACGCCAGAATTTACCGTTTGCTGCTTAAATTTATTTATTAATTCAAAACTACTTATTTTCTCAAAGCCGGGATAATTTTCAATTTCACTCGCCCAAACTAATTGACCACCCACTTCTTTTCCGATAATTAGAGTTTTCATTTCTCGCCTTACCGCAAAAATTCCAGCGGTCATCCCAGCCGGTCCTGAGCCCACAATAATTAGATCATACATAAAGTATTTATTAGTTTATTACAGATTAATTATAGTGTTTTTGCTTACGAAAGGCAAATATAAATGGACGTGTTATTTTTCATTAAATTAATAATATTTATTAAATATTAGTGATAATTATAAGGCATTTAAACATTTTGTCCACAGTTTATGGACACTTTATATTTATCTAATATTAGGTAAATAATATACTTTAGTCTACATAATTATAGACTTAACTCAGATGCCTGTTAAGAAGTATTTGAAATTTAAATTATAAAAATTATTTGACTTTTAATTCTATTTGCGCGAGAATTATATTATAAAAAAGGAGGAAAAATGTATCTTAAAAATTTAATAAGCTTTGCTCTAAATTCAATTGAATATCTAGATTATAAAGAGCATGGTCAATTCACTCTTACAAGCCTAGTAATTGTCATAGCTTTCCTCTCTGCCTTTATTCAAGCATGGGGAATACGGAAACAAAATAATCTAATCTGGAAAAATAAATCCGGTGAATCATTGCCGATTTCATTTTTCGTATTTCAATTTATTTATTTTCTTTCCTATCTTATTTATGGAATAAAAATAAATAGCGCTGCGCTGGTAATTAATAATCTCGTATTTATTCTATTTATTCCAATTATAGTTGGTTTAATTAAATTTAGATTCAAAAATTGGAATGTTACTAAAAATGAACTAGCTTTATTGCCGCTGATACTGTTGATTATTCCTTGCGTAATTTTAATAAATACTCAATGGTCATTATTGGCGATATTATTTATCGCGATGCTCATATATTGGAATTTATTAAAACAAATGCAAAAATCATTCAAATTGAATAATATAGAGCCAAAATATATTTATTCGGTTGCTCTTAGTTCTTTTGTTTGGTTACTTTATGGATGGAAAATCGGTGATTTTGGGATTATTACTTCGAATATTGTAAATATTACAGCGGTAATCTTTCTTTTGTTAGTTTTTAGAAAAAAATTTTGCAATAATGGCCCGGAATCTATTTAATAGATCTGGGCTTTTTTATTTTTATTGAAATCAGAAATTAAGTGCGCCATTTAAGTATTACAAACTAAAAGACCTCTCGTTAGAGAGATCTTTAACTGTGGACCATAAGGGACTTGAACCCTTGACCTCTTCCATGCCATGGAAGCGCTCTAGCCAACTGAGCTAATGGCCCTCTAAAATTGTTCCTCAAGGAACAATTTCTAAATATTCATTTCTTGATTTGATAGCGCAAATGATGAGCAATTGTTCCTCAAGGAACATCTAAAATTATGAACCATTTCAAACTACGCTGGAATTATAACAAAGCTGTACATCTTGTCAATATAGTCAAAAATGACACGATATTCTAAATTTGTCAATTATGCTTATTTATTAACTAATATTAGGAAAAAATGTGTCTTCGCCAGGAATTGAACCTGGATCTAGAACTTAGGAGGCTCTTGTTCTATCCGTTGAACTACGAAGACGATAATTTAGGCTAATAATCAAGCTCATTGTCCTTCTTATTCTACCTTAAGATACTAAAATATTCAATTTTTTTCTTTGACAAGCCGGCTTTATTAGCTTAAAATTAAGTCATAAAGTATTCTCTTTAATTACTTATTATTAAAAATTATGTTTAATAAGGAAAACAAACTTGAAAGATTCAAGGACGCGGAAACTATCATAGGTGCATCAATTAAAGTAAAAGGAAATTTTCAGGGTCAGGGAAATATAATTATCGAAGGAATGCTTGAAGGATCAGTTAAAACTGAAGCCGATCTTTTTATTGGTGAAAACGCAAAAATAATTGCAAATGTTGAATCAAAAGACGCTTCCGTGAATGGAGAAGTCAATGGAAATTTGAAAATTCATGGATATCTCGCTCTTGGCGGCACTGCGAAAATAACAGGCGATATCCAATATAAAGAACTGTCCATTGAAAGAGGAGCAACCATAAACGGTCAGTTATTAATTTTATCTGAGAGTGATCGTCACCGTGAAAATAAAAAACCGGAAGATAAAAACGTAGAGACAGAAAGATAATTAAAAATTTCAGTAAATCTATGCATGTTTATATCTACGATGAATTTTTAAACAAGACTAAGCATAGCCGAGCAATCAATCGCCTAGAAATTCGTTTAACTGATTTGGGACTGAATGGAAAAATTATTCGTCTGGGTGGAATTAAAAATATCAAAGGAACTATTCAAAACGAAATAAAGCTCGGTGCTAAAACTATTATAGCAGTTGGCAATAACCAAACTGTTAATAAAATCATGGGGGCCATTATTGATACCGAAATATATGGCGATTTCCAGAAAAAAACCTTGCTCGGTCTGATTCCTGTCGGTGATGATAATTCAATCGCTTCAACTTTTGGTATTAAAAATATCGAAGAAGCTTGCAATATTTTACTAGCAAGGCGAGTTGAAAAAATAGATCTCGGTCTAGTAGGGAGCTACTATTTTCTTAATCAAGCCTCAATTCAGAGCCAAGGAACAACCCTGGAAATAGATGATTACAGTTTAGAGATGAGTGAAAAAGGGGAAGTGCGAATAATTAATTTATTAAGCGATCAAAAAGAAACTATTAAATCTAACCCCCACGATGGTAAACTCGATATTTTGATTAGAACTCGACGGCGCGATGAATCAATAATAACAGTAAAAAAGTTAAAAATAATTAATCCTCAAGAGAAATTAATTATTGATGGTGTGCTAGAAATTAATACACCAGTGGAGATTGGAATAATGCGCGATAAAGTTAATGTAATTGTCGGCAAAGATCGCTTATTTGAATAATTTGATAAAAACAAAAAAAGACCGACTTAAACGGGTAGGCAAGAAAATTTCTTCTAGGCACTTTCGAGCGTGATGCCGGAAAAACCCTAGCAAGAAAATCCCCATGCTTGTCGTGCCTGACCCGTTTAAAGCGGTCTTTTATATCAACAAAAATTTCTTTTCTGTCGACTATGTAATATATCATAAGTACATATACTTGTCAAGCCTTTTATCCACACTTTATAAACAAGTAAAAATCCCCAAAATCTGGGGATTTTTGTTAAATACTGGTGATTTATATTTTTATACTTTAATAACAACTGGCAAAACCATTGGACGCCTTTTGGTCACCTGAAATAAGAATTGTCCAATATCATTTCTAATTTTATTCTTTAGGTAGTCATCATCAGCGGCGGTCATCGGATTTTTATCTTTAACAATTTTTTTAACTCTCATTCTTGTTTTCTCGATTAAATCGCGATTCTCTTTCATATGGACAAAGCCGCGAGAAATTAAATCAGGATTACCGATTATCGTTCCGGTTTTTGCATCGATGGTTGCAATAATAACAATCATACCATCATCAGACATCAGTCGACGATCACGCAGAACAATCTCAGAGACGTCACCAACGCCAAGTCCATCAACCATAACATAATCAGTATTAGCTTTTTCTTTTAGAAGAACCGGCTTCCTGTCTTTTTGAAATTTAAGTATCTGGCCATTATCTAAAACAAAAATTTGATCTTCTTTAAATCCCTCACGCATAGCTAATTTTTTTGCTTCGACTAACATGTAGTGATTAGCGTAAACTGGTAAAAAATAATCAGGTTTAATTTGCAAAAGAATTTTTTTAATATCTTCAGCATTGGCGTGGCCACCAGAGTGAACGTCCATTATGCTGCTATGAATGACATTATCACTTACGCGATATAATTGGTCTTTAACTTTCTGTATTGATCGTTCGTTACCAGGAATAACCGAGGAAGAGAAGACGATGACATCCGATTTCTTAATCGTTACATAACGATGATTATTATTAACAATCCTCGAAAAAACTGCATTTGACTCTCCCTGTGCGCCCGTACAAATAATGACTATCTTGTCTTCGGGATATTTATGAATATCTTCAATTGGAATCAGAATATTTTTATGAGCAGGAATATAACCAAGCTCTTGCGCGATTTTAACATTCATCTTCATGCCATAGCCATCAAGGGCTACTTTCTTGCCTATCTTCTCAGCATAAGCTAGTAGACTCGTAACACGCTCTAGCTGCGAAGCAAAAGTTCCAATAATAACACGCCCCTTAGCCTCACGGATAATCATTTCTAAATTAGCGAGAGTTGTTTTTGAAGGCACGCGCTCTTTCGTATAAGCAACACCTAAACTTTCAAGCATTAATATTCGCGGTGAAGGTAATAATGATAAATGTTTATAATCAACCGCTGAGCCGTCCATTGGATCATCTTCCATCATCCAATCGCCTGGATGGATAACTGTTCCGTGGGGAGTTTCTATAATTACTCCGACTGCATCAATAATCGAATGCTCAACTTGAAAAAAACTAATTCTGAATTTTCCTAAACTAATTTTTTGGCTAATTGAATCAATTGTAATTATTTTTAAACTCTTGGTCGTTCCTTTTTTATAATCCTCAACGCGATGTTTGATCATTGCTAAGGTTAATTTACGACCAATAATAGGCGGATTACCTAATTGTTCTAGCATAATTGGTGCCGCGCCGATATGATCGAGGTGGCCATGACTAAATATAACGCCCCGGATATTTTTTTCTTTACCGCGCAAATAGGCGACATTAGGAATAATGTAATCGATACCAGGAGTATCTTCGTCAGAAAATTGCATTCCCATATCAAGAATTACGATATCATCATCATATTCAAAAATAGTGCAATTTCGACCAACTTCTTCTTGTCCACCGAGTGGAATAATTTTCAAGCTTGGCCCAGTGGAAATATTCTTATTCGGCGCCTGAAAAGACGGTCTATTTATTCTAACTGTTTGAGCTTGTTTATTTGTTTCAACCATTACCGTACTTAAAACCGGACTCACGGCAGCTTTCTGTTGCCCGGAGCCATAAAAGTTTTTCCGAGACGGAGTCGTCGGATTGTTTTGTTGTTTGACTAACATTTTTTTAATATTAAATTGAATGAGTTATATAAACATGAAAAAATTTAGGCCACATTTTAGGCACTAAAAATTACCACGTTATTTTTTTACTAGTTTTTAAATACCAATTTGCAATACTAGCAAATCGGTCAGCCGGTTCAATAATCATTGTTCCACTGAAGCCTTTTATTTTATTACTTTGCACATAGGTATAGGTCGGAGAATATAAAAAGATTGCTGGTATATCAGCCGTTAAAATATCTTGAAATTTTTTATAAAGCGCTATTCTTTCTTCCTGGTTTGTTGTGGCTCGAGCGGAAACTAATAATTTATCAACTTCGGGATTATTATAACCAGCTAAATTAAGCCCCTTAGATCCAATTTGACTTGAATGCCAAAAAGCGTAGACATCGGGATCGCCGCCAACTGATTCGCCATATAAAAGTATTTCAAAATTACGATTTTTGATTGTGTCAGCGGCCCTTTCACCAGGAACAATATTTAATTCAACCGCGACTCCAATCTGCTGCCAATAATTTTTTATCTTTTCAGCGACGCTTACATTATTTCCTGAATCAATCACTGTCAGCGTTGTTGAGGCTAATTTATTTTTAATATTAGTTGTTGCTTCAGTCGGAGCATATTCATACTTAGTAATTTGGTCAGAATAGGCAAAATTATTTTTTAAAATAGGACCATCGGCCTTTTGATAAACACCATCAAACACATCTTTAATAATTTGATCTTCATCTATCGCCTGCGCTAAGGATATTCGAGCTGTTTTATCACTCAGAGCTTTATCTTTATTGCTATTAAAAAATAAAGAAACAATTTGTGGTCTTAAAAGTTCATGAAGATTGAGTGAGTCTTTTGCTAATAGTTCTTTTCTTTCTTCAAAGGGAAGATATCCCAAACCATCTATTTGATTATCATTTAAAGCTTTAACAGCCTCAGTATAATCGACAAAAAATTTAAATTTTATATTTTTAATAAATGGTCTTGTTTGATAATAATCATCATTGGTCACTAAGTTATATTCTTTCAAGTCGCCCTCTTTATTTTTAAATAGTGACTTAAATTTATAGGGGCCTGAACCAATTGGTTTTAAATTAAATTCTGACGAGGCGGCCGCACTGGGACTAACATTTTCCCAAATACTTTTTGGTAATATACCGAAGTTTAAAACTTCAAGAAATGGGGCATAAGGAGCGCTTAAAGTAATTTTTAATGTCTCATCATCAATTTTTTCAACCTCAACACTACTTAAGGATGCGCGCAGAGGTGAACGATAATCACTATTTTTTATAGCGTTAATGGTAAATATTACGTCATCAGAAATTACTTTGGCGCCATTGTGCCAGAGGGCCCCGCCCTTAATCTTAATTATATACTCACGATCATTGTTGATGGTGACACTTTCGGCTAAATCATTAATCAAAACTCCATTCTGATCATATTTAAATAAACTTGAATAAACCAAATAACTTATATCACTATCAACATCACGATTAACAGCGTAAAGCGGGTTAATAGTCTTAGGAAAACCAACAACACCTTCAATATACTCACCACCGTATACTGGCAGATAGTTAAGATGTTTTTTTGTGAAATTAATTCCAAGATAAACTACATTAACCAATATTAAAAGTAGACAAATTTTGATAACTAAATATTCTTTAGGGTTTAGAAATTTATAAAGATGTTTAAATTGTCCACCGCTGGGAATTTTTCGAAGCGATAAACCGTAAACCAATTTTTTATCTATTTCGGCCTGGTCAAGCTTTCTTTTTTTAAAAAACGTAAAAAAAGACAAAGCCTGAGTCGCCCTTTTTCTTATTGAAATAGTTTTAGTTTTTAGTGAGTTCACTGATTCTTAGATTTCTAGTAAAACAATTGTTTTACTTAAGATTTAAAGAAAACGCCCAAAGATAAAAGTATAAATATAGCGGCTAAAACTATAGTCGCAATAAAAAGTTTTTTTTCTAAACCACGTTTAGTTAAATAAACGCCGCCCGATCCTCCAAATACTCCGCCTAAACCAGCGCCGCGATTTTGCATTAAAATCGCTACCATTAAGAGGACAGCTACTATAAGTTGGACAACTTTAATCCAGAACATATTATTATTTCTTGATCTGATTAATTAAAGCGACCAAAGCCTCCTTATTAGATACGGCTAGGTCAGCTAAAATCTTCCGATCGACTTCAATTTTATTTATTTTGAGCAAATTAATGAAACGAGAATAGGATAAATCATGCTCACGAACAAAAGCATTGATTTTAATTAACCATAAACCACGCATAACTCTTTTCTTCTTGCGACGATCAACATAAGAATGAGCACCCGCTTTAGTTTGAGCAGTTTTGGCTAATTTTATTAATTTCTTACGACCCCATTTAAAACCTTTAACGGCTTTAAGTAATTTCCGTCTTTTCTTTACATGGGTCATTCCTCTTTTTACTCTAGGCATATGTTCAATTACAAATAATGATTAATTATATGGGGTTAACATGTGAATCGTCTTGGCTAAAGTCTTGGTTGTGGAAATATCTAAACGTTTCTTACGAGTAGCATTGCCAGTATCTCGAGAATTAAAATGATCCTGTCCACCTTTTCGTTGAAGTAACTTATTAGTGGCAGTTTTTTTAAAGCGTTTAACGGTCGCTTGATGTGTTTTTATTTTTGGCATATATTTCCAGATTAAAAAAACAGGCAAACACCTGAATTTACGGGTTTTTATTTTTTATTGATCAATATAATAGTAAATCTTCCTCCTTGATTTGTCAAGGGTTGTTCTATTTCAATCGTTAAATCCGGATTTGCCTGTAATTTAGTTGCAAAATTCCTAACTATCTCGGCAGCTTTAGCGGGATACTGTCTTTCACGGCCTCGCAAAATTAATTCAACTTTGATCTTATTATCTTTAGCTAAAAATTTTCCCGCTTGAATAAGGCGCATATCTTGATCATGTTCACTAATTCTAAAAGTTAAACGGATATTTTTAGTTTCCACTTTCTTTTGCTGCATTTTTTGCTTATGAGCCAGCTTTTCTCTTTCATATTTTAATTGACCCAGGTTAACAATTTTAACAACCGGGGGATTCGCTTTGGGGTTTACTTCAACTAAATCGAGATCCGCTTCTTGAGCTTTTGCAATCGCTTCCTCAATTGTCATAACCCCCAATGCCTCATTAGCTTCATCAATTACAAAAACTTCCGGGACACGGATTTGATTATTTGATCTAAAGGTCGGTTCAACTTTTTTTTCTACTCGATGAAATTTAATTCGCATTGTATTTTAAAATTTTAATTATTATATTTTTTCTTTCTTTCGAGTCAAAGGGTTGTAAGCCGTTAATTCTTCTTTAAATTTTTTAAAAATTGATTGTGGTTTTTTTTCTTTGCTCGGTTGATTTCCCTGAACTTGATTTTTAGTAGAAGCGTCCGCCTCTTTCTGACTCAAAAAACCTCGAGCTATTTTACCTTCAGAATAATATATTTTTTGACCACGATTTGCACCCGGACGGGCATCGCGCGCTTGCTTATAATCATGCAAAAGCTCAGTTTTTTCTCCAATTTCAGCATCGCTCATATAGACAACATCCCCCATTAACTCCTTAAATACCCCACTCACACGCTCTTTTTCTTCGTCTCCCGGAAGATGCCGACCCAATACCTTTTGGTATTGCTTTATAAATAGAGACGTACGATCAAGAATGTCATCGATCTCTTTACGGTCATTATTATTCATAGCCGTTTCAATTAACTTCTCAATTACTTCGGCATATCCATATGAATCAATAATGTCTAAACCCGCCTTGACTCTCGCAATATAATCGTCAACTAAATTAATATCGTCTAGGCCAGCACTTTTTTTAATAATATTTTTATCAACCAGATCGATAACACTGTCTTCATCATCACCTACGACATCCTCAGTATTAATGTATTTACTCTCGGGTTTAAGAAATTTTTCTGACTCCTCCGCACTATTATACATACTCTCTTTATCAATTGGCCCTTTATCTTGAATACTTCGTATGTAATTATAATCAGAATTGCTTTCTACATCAATTCCGTTTTCTCTTTTTTCTTTAGCCTCAGCAATTAACTCGGCTTTTTTGCCATCATACTTAATGTCGGAAAAATTAGATTCATTTCTTAATCCCATATAATTTTTATAATATTAATACTCTATTTATAACGTAAATAATGGCGAAAGTCAATTAAATATTAG
>JBBSAU010000014.1:0-13636 GCA_038251925.1 Patescibacteria group bacterium
AAAAAAAGTATGACGTAAAGATATTTTGGGAACTAGTCACGGTCCTAGAAGAAACGAGCTTTTGTGCCTTGGGCCGTTCGTTGCCGGTTCCTATTAAGAGCTATTATGAAAATATTTTACAAAATTAATTTAGTAATTTTATGGAACATAACGATATAGTTTCAAATGCAGAAACAAAAATAATAGATAGTCAAAAGCTAACTCCGGTACTTAGTTTATTGGAAAATTCCATTAAAATTTGGTGGAAATATATAATTAAGTTTATCAGAGTATATTTATGGGGATTAAGCTATTCATTAATTCCAATCGCAATTATATTTATCATTCTATTTCTTAATGTTTGGCAGGGAACTAATATTATTATATCGTTTCGCGTACTTTTGTTTATTATTTCTATAGCTAGCGTTGTGGCTATTATCTATTTTGCAATTCGATCCCAAGCGGCAATATTTTTGTTAGTCAAAAATAATTATACAGGCAATGAGCTCCACTATTTTAAAGAAACTAAAAAATTAGCAATTCCTTATATAATCCTGACGGTTTTAACAGTTGTTTTAATTATGCTTTGGGCCCTCCTCTTAATAATTCCTGGTATAATTTTTTCAATATTGTATTCTTTAGCTGTTTTCGCTTTTTTCTTTGAAGATAGGAGAGGATTAGAGGCAATTAAGCGTAGTCGGGAGCTTATTAAGGGCTATTTTTGGCCAGTTGTTGGCCGTTACTTGTTTTTGGCCTTAATTTTTTGGTTGTTTTATGTGATTTTGGGCTCACCATTATCCACCGTCGCCAAACACAGTTTTTTCTGGGAAGTATGGAGTTTCTTTATGCAAATTGTTGATACCTTAATTGGCGTAGTGGCTCTTTTATTTTCTTATCAAATTTATCAAGATTTAGTTAGAATAAAAAAATGAAATTAAAAATTAATAGTAAAAAAATTACATTTAAAGAAGGGCAATCTATTTTAGATGTAGCCACTCAAAATGGATTTGAGATCCCATCTCTTTGTCACCATCCCGATCTAGAGATTCAGGCAAATTGCCGAATTTGTGTAGTTGAGATAATCGGACGTGATAATTTATTTACTGCTTGTTCTACTCAGGCTGAAGAAGGGATGGATATTTTAACTGAGAGCCCGAGAGTTATAAAAGCACGTCAGATAAATTTGGAATTACTATTTGCCCAGCATACACAAAAATGTGCTACCTGCACTCTTCGCTATAATTGTGAGCTTTTAAAATTAGCGGCCAAATATAAAGTTGATACTAAGCGGTTCAAGAATAGAAAAATAAAAAGAAAAATATATAAATTTGCCAATGCGGTCGAAATTGACGGTTCTCAATGTATAGATTGCAAGAATTGTATTACGGCGTGTAGCGAAATTCAAAAAATTGATTATTTAAAAATGGAAGGAGTTGGTATTAACCAAGAAGTAGTCCCAGTTTTGAATAAAGAAACGGCCTGTATTTATTGTGGTCAATGCACACTTCATTGTCCCGTTGCCGCGGCTCAAGAGCAAATGGCCTGGGCTCAAGTTGAATCATTGTTAAAAAATAAAAATAAAATAGTCGTTGCTCAATTTGCTCCCTCAATTCGTGTTTCTCTTGGTGAAGAATTTGCTATGCCCTACGGAACGAATTGTGAAGGTAAAATTAATAGCGCTTTAAAAAAATTAGGTTTCAATCATGTATTTGATATAAATTTTGGTGCTGACATCACAACTATTACTGAGGCGGAGGAATTACTTGAAAGGCTGTCAAAAAAGAATTCTGTTTTTCCAATGATGACCTCATGCTGCCCAGCTTGGGTTGCTTATGTAGAGTTCTATCATCCGGAATTAATACCTAATTTAACGAGCGCTCGGTCTCCCCAGATTCATTTAGCGGGGGCCATTAAAACTTACTGGGCAAAAAAAAATAATCTAAATTTTAAAAATATTGTTGTAGTTTCGATTGTGCCTTGCACGGCTAAAAAATATGAAGCAGCTCGGCCAGAGCTTGGCCTTGATGGACGCCCCTTGGTTGATTTTGTTTTAACAACTCGCGAACTAGCATTTGTAATTAAAAAAAATAATATTGATTTCAAAAAACTTCCCGATTCGGTCGGCGAAAGATTATTTAATAATGGCTCCGGGGCAGCGGCTATTTATGGTGCTTCAGGCGGAGTTATGGAATCAGCCTTGCGTTCAGCTAATGCACTTATTTGCGCTAAGAGTAAAAATGAAATTTGTGACAGCCACCTCGAATTTAAAGAGGTTAGAGGTTTAGTCGGTTTTAAAGAGGCAATTGTTAATTTAGACGGAAAGAAAATAAAAGTTGGAGTTGTTAATGGAATTGGGAATATAAATCATGTTTTACCAAAATTAAGTAAGTATCATTATATTGAAGTTATGGCTTGCCCGGGTGGTTGTCTCGGTGGCGGCGGCCAACCAATCCCAACTACTAAGGAGATTCGTCAAAAGCGACTAGAGGGTTTGTATGCAATCGATAAAATTCGTCCGGTTCGTCGAGCTCATGAAAACAGGGAAATGATGGAGTATTATAATTGGGCTAAGAAAAATAATTTGGCAAAAAAAGTTTTACATACAAATTTCTCAATTTCAAAGGGATCAAAATTAACAGTCAAGAAAAATTCTAAAAATTCTATTTTTGATCTTTAATTCTTAAATTAAAATTATGACAAGAGTCCTTGCAACAATCTCAATTTTAACTACTGACAGGCAATCGTCCTCAACGGATCTTAATAAAATATTAACTGAGTACGGTCACTTGATTATGTCTCGTTTAGGTGTTAATGTACAACGTAATTGCTTCGAGCACTGTATGGGTTTAATTATATTGGCAGTCGAGGGCGACGGTCCAAAAGTATCAGAGCTTGAGCAAAATTTAAAAAAAATACCCTATTTAAATATTAAAATGAGTATAATGAAAGAACAAGAATAAAATGATACCTGAATATATTGAAAAAATAATTAGAGATATAAAGGCCTCGGGCTACGAGGCCTATATTGTTGGTGGCTGCGTTCGTGATATTCTCATGAAAAAAATACCTAAGGATTGGGACATAACGACTAATGCATTACCAGAACAAATTATTAAAATTTTTCCGTCTGCAAAGTATGAAAATACTTTTGGAACCGTTTTAGTACCGATTAGGGCGGTCGTGAAAGACAAAGAAATTAAAGGTGCTCTTGAAGACCTTGTTGAAATTACGACTTATCGGAGCGAACAAGGATATTCCGATAGACGCCACCCAGATATAATTCAGTTTGAAACTGAGCTTGATAAGGATCTTGAGCGACGTGATTTTACGATTAACGCTCTAGCTCTTGACCCAAGTGAGGATGAAAAAATAATTGATTTATTTGGAGGACAGAAAGACATTAAAGCGAAAATAATTCGAGCAGTTGGTGAACCGAGTGATCGTTTTAAAGAAGATGCCCTGCGAATGCTTAGAGCGATTCGTTTTAGCTCACAACTTGAATTTGAATTAGAACCAAAAACCCAGCGCGCTATTGTCAAATTAGCCGGAAGCATAAAATTTGTTTCTAAAGAAAGGATACGGGATGAGCTTATAAAAATTTTATCTTCAGGCAGGGCTTATGAGGGAATAATGCTTTTGCATGACTCTAAACTTTTACAATACATATTGCCGGAGTTAGAACAGGGCGTCGATGTTGCTCAGGACCGTCATCATGTATATCCAGTTTTTAAACATAATTTGCTGGCTTTAAAATGTTGTCCTAATAAAGATTGGCAAGTGCGGTTGGCGGCCTTGCTTCACGATGTAGCGAAACCTAAAACGAGAAAAATAATTGGCGGTATTGCGACTTTTTATAATCATGAACACTTGGGTGCGCGGATGGTGGATAAAATAATGACACGTTTAAAATTTTCGACAAATGATCAAACCAGAGTGGTTAATCTTGTTAAGAACCACATGTTTTATTATAATGTTGGAGAAGTCACAGCCGCCTCAGTTAGACGTCTAATAGTTAAAGTCGGTAAAGAAAATTTAAGCGACTTAATAGACATCCGAATTGCTGACCGCCTTGGCTCAGGCACACCGAAAGCCATGCCCTATAAATTAAGACACCTTCGGTATATGATGGAAATGGTTCAAAATGATCCTATTTCTGTTAAAATGTTAAAATTAAATGGTAATGATATTATTAAAACATTAAACATTCCCGCCGGTCCGAAGATTGGAGCCATTTTAGACGTATTACTTAGCGATGTACTTGAAGATCCAAGTTTGAATGAGTTGGCTTGGCTTAAAAAAAGAACACTTGAATTAAATAAATTTGAACTTGATGAACTTCGTGTTAAAGCCAAGGAAGTAATTGAAGAAAAAAGAATTGAAGATGATAAATTAATTAAAAAACAATATAAAGTTTAAAAATCTATGAAGAAAATTTTGCTGTTTGTAGCGATTATTGCAATTGCGTTTAGTGTCTCAGCCTGCACGAGTAAGCCAGCGTCAATTAGCGATCAAAATAATAGCCCTCTTGGGTTTCAAGATGATCAATATTCGATTGACCAAAATACAATTAATTCAAATTTAGCGGAAAATACAAACTCCGCACCGGATACAAATATTACGACAAATGACGCCAGTCAAACTGTCGGAATGGAAATACCGGTTCAAAATTCAATAACTATGTTAAGTCCAGACAAACAAGAAAACTTACTAAAAACTTATTCTAGCGCCATAATTAAAACAACCGAAGGGAATATAACAGTTAAATTTTATGGAAACGAATCACCAGTAACAGTTAACAATTTTTTGAACTTAGCCAAGGCTGGATTTTATAATGGCACAAAATTTCATCGCATCATTAAAGATTTTATGATTCAAGGTGGCGATCCATTAAGCAAGGAATCTAATTCTTCTGCTTGGGGTACTGGAGGCCCGGGCTATCAATTTAAGGATGAATTTAATACTCATAAATTAGTTTTTGGTAGCTTGGCCATGGCTAATTCCGGACCCAATACTAATGGTTCACAATTTTTTATTGTTACTATTCCAGAAACACCCTGGTTAGACGGCAAGCACACAAATTTTGGACAGGTGACAGGAGGATTAGATATTGTTAAAAAAATTGAAGGAGCTGAAACCGGAGTTAACGACAGACCAACGACAGATATCGTGATTAACAGCATTGAACTTCTTAAATAATCACGTAGGAAAATTTGTTAATACTAAAACCCGTTTAAAGCGGGTTTTTGTTATACAGGCAACGTTTATTAAAATATGTCAATATTTCAAAAATTAGCTATACTAGGTTATAATAGACAGATATAGAGAAATTTGTTATAGTTTAAATCACTAAAATTATATAAATTAAGATATGAAAGTATATTTAGATAATGCGGCGACAACTCGTCTTGATGATAGAGTTTTGGCCAAAATGAAGCCCTATTTTACCGAGAAGTATGGAAACGCTTCATCAATTCATTCTCTCGGGCAAGAGGCCTATATAGCTCTCCAGGATGCTAAAGAAAGAGTGGCTAAGGTGCTGGGCGGGGAAACCGAAAGTGTTATTTTTACCTCAAGCGCCACGGAGTCCAATAATTTAATAATTAAAGGAGTGGCCTTGGCAAATCAGCAAAAAGGGAATAAGATTATTATTTCAAATATTGAACATCCTTGTGTAAAAGAATCTGCTAATGAACTAGCGCGCGCCGGATTCGTGGTTGAATTAGTGCCTGTTAATTCTGAGGGACTAGTCACGCCCGAGGCACTGGAAAAAATTATCGATAAAGAAACTATATTAGTTTCCATTATGACCGTTAATAATGAAATTGGCACTATTCAAGACATTAGCTCGCTAGCCAAAATTGCTCATAAATTTGGAGCCTATTTTCACACGGACGCTGTTCAGGCTGTGCCATATTTGCAACTTGATATTAAAAAAATGGGGATTGATTTGCTTAGTCTTTCGGCCCATAAATTCTATGGTCCTAAAGGAGTGGGTATCGCCTATATCAGCAAAGGGATTAAAGTTAAGCCGCTAATAATCGGTGGTGGTCAGGAGAGCGGAATGCGCGCGGGGACTTACAATCTGCCGGGAATTATGGGTGCCGTTGTCGCTCTTGAGATTTCTTATAAAGAGAGAGCTAATTATTTGAAAAAAACGAAAATATTGAAGGATTATTTTTGGAAGCAGATGCAAAAAGAGATTTCTGGCGTAAAACTAAATGGGTCAGCCGTAAAAAGAGTCCCGGCAAATTTAAATGTAATGTTTGGCTCAATTGAGGGGGAGGCAATATTAATGGATCTTTCATATAAAGGAATTTGCGTATCAACTGGTTCGGCTTGTTCAGCGACAAATTTACGCGCCTCATCAGTGTTGTCGGCTATTGGTTTACATAAGAATTTTTTGAACAGTAATATTCGTTTTTCACTCGGTAGATATAATACAAAAAAAGAAATTGATTATACAGTTAAGTGTTTAAAGGCGACAGTAAAAAGATTGAGAAGCTTTAGTCCAATTAAATAAATAAAGTAAATATAAAAAATATAAATAAAATATATGGCCTTAAATTATACAAAAAAAACGATTAATCATTTTTTGAAGCCTCAAAATATCGGAGAGATGAAAAAGCCGGACGGTTACGCTCAAATAGGAAACATGGTTTGCGGGGATCAACTAGATTTTTTCCTGAAAGTTGAGAGGGGAAGAATTAAGGATGTTAAGTTTTTATCATTCGGCTGTGCTTCAAATATCGCCACCGCTTCTATTATGACAGAAAGAGTTAAGGGGATGACAATCGATCAGGCGAAGAAATACAAATGGCAAAAAGTTGTCTCAGAGCTTGGCGGTCTACCTCAGCAAAAGGTTCATTGTTCAGTTATGGCTGTTGAAGGATTACAAAAAGCAATCGCTGACTATGAAAGTAAATTAGTGCCGGTATATTTAAAAAGTCCTATTAAAAAAGAAAACAAAGTTAAAGTAAGCGGCAAATTAAAAAATGCCAAGACAATAAAAATTTCAAAGACTGCAAAAATTACTAAATCTAAAAAACAAAAATAAAGGTTAAAGTTAGAAGTATCAAAAAAATACTCCTTTCGGGAGTATTTTTTTTATCTTCAATTTGAATAGAGTTGATTAGAATCTCTTTTCTAGAGGACGAGCTTCGTTAACAACGACATTGCGTCCATCTAATTCTTTGTTGTTGTACATTGCGATGGCGTTATCAGCGTCATCGTCATTTTCCATTTCGACGAATCCGAAGCCTTTCGAGCGATGGGTCATACGATCAGAAATGATAACGGCGGATAAAACTGCGCCAGCTTTAGCGAAAGCATCCGCTAAACCTTGCTCGGTCGTCTTGAATGACAAGCCGCCGATAAATAACTTTTTCATTTTGTTTGCTTTTTACTTATTTTATTAAACGTAAGCAGACCTAGCTTACCTAGAAGATATTATATCGTATTTAAGGCTGAAAGTCAATTGTTACCATAAAAAAACAGGACCGAATGGCCCTGTTTTAAGATGATTGATTTTGTTTATTATAGTGAAACTCTTACGCCCGCACTCATTGAAGAGGCAATACTGACATTTTTAATGAAAGTACCCTTTGAGGAGGCTGGCTTTGATTTTTTAATTGTATCAAGCAAGGTCTGATAGTTCTCAATTAATTTTTTATTATCAAAACTTACTTTGCCGATTACGGTATGAACATTGGCCGTGTCATCATTTTTGAAGCTAATTTTTCCTTTCTTTAGTTCCTCAATTGCTTTAGCAGGGTTAGTAGTTACGGTATCATTCTTTGGTGAAGGCATTAAACCGCGAGTACCAAGAATTTTGGCAATAACAGCTAGATTCTTCATCATTAATGGTTCGGCAATGGCAACTTGGAAATCAGTCTTTTCACTTTTTTTAATTTCCGCGATTAATTCATCACCGCCAACGAAATCAGCTCCAGCCGCCTTGGCGGCTTTTTCATTTTCTGGGGAAACAAAAGCTGCAACTTTAACAGTTTTACCAGTACCATTAGGCAAACTAACGGCGCCACGAACTTGTTGATCTCCTTTTTTAGTATTTATACCGAGGCGGAAATGAACTTCAACTGAAGCATCAAATTTAGTCTTGGTTAATTTTTTAACTATTTCTAAAGCTTCCTCAATACTATAGCTTTTTAGACGATCATAAATTGCTGAATTATCAACCTTCTTAATAACTTTAACAATCTTTTTTTCATCCTTCTTTGAAGTTTTTTTAGCTACTTTTGGAGCAATTTCTTTTTTGGCCATAACATTGTCGTGGTTAAGCGTCGACCGACTACTTATAGTAGAGTCAACTCCCACAATTATTTTAATTATTTAATATCAACTCCCATCTGCCTAGCAGTTCCGGCAATAATGCTTTTTGCTGCTTCAATATCATTAGCATTTAGGTCGGGCATTTTTGTTTTTGCAATTTCTTCTAATTGAGCTTTAGTAATTGAACCAACTTTTTCAGTTAGTGGTTTGCCTGAGCCCTTTTTAATCCCAGCTGCTTTCTTGATTAATTCTGAGGCAGGGGAAGTTTTCAGGATAAAATCATAAGATCTGTCTTCGTAGACAGTAATTTCGACTGGAATAATATCACCCATTTTGTCTTTAGTTTTATCATTGAAACTCTTACAAAATTCAGCGATATTAAGGCCATGTTGACCTAAAGCTGGACCGACTGGAGGAGCTGGGTTTGCTTGACCACCCGCAATCTGCAATTTAATTTTTGTTTTTATTTTTTTTGCCATATTATAATTGTTAGTTTTGAGCGTAGAAGCATCGCTCTATTTTCATTAAACTTTTTTGATTTGTAGGAAGTCTAGTTCGACTGGCGTTTCGCGACCAAAGAGGGAAACGGATACCTTAACTTTACCTTTAGCTTCATCAACTGAAGTAACCTTACCTTCCATATTTTTGAATGGTCCTTCGTTAATGCGAACTGGGCTACCGATAATAACATCAATTTGGAATTTAGGATCCTCAACTCCCATTCTTTTTTGAAGGGACTTGACCTCGGCTTCACCAATCGGAGTTGGAATAGTGCCCGTACCAATAAAGCCGGTGACATTGGGGGTATTTCTGACGATATACCAGGATTCATCAGTTACCATCATTTCTACAAGAATATATCCAGGAAAGATTTTTTCTTCAACTACCTTTCGTTTTCCATTTTTAATTTTTATCTTTTTTTCAGTGGGAATCAAAATGTTAAAAATTTTGTCTTCCATATCTAGAGACTCGACTCTCTGTTTAAGGTTTTGAGCGACATTCTCTTCGTATCCGGAATAAGTATGGATAACGTACCAACGTCGGCCTTGATTTAATAATTGCTTGGCCATAAATTTGAAATAAATTTGTGAATTTAAGAACGATTAATTGTTTTTATTTATTAATAATAAATTGAAACGCAGTCGTAAAGATATAGTCTAAAAGACCTAAAAATAAGGCCACACCGATACTAATGCCAATAACTAAAATGGTATAGTTTCGAGTTTCCTTTTGAGTCGGCCACGTGACTTTTTTCATTTCAATAATCGACTCTTTGATGTAGATGCTTAGTTTGTTCATATTGGCTAAATTGGTATTTAAAAATGACCTCTTCGGTCACCTCATTTAACTACCATAATAATACAAAATAGTGAGCAGGATGTCAAGTAATGCCTGTTTGCCTTTTGGCTATAAACACGATACAATAATATTGGTAAGAAATTAGCGTATTTTTTATATGGTTAGCCCAAATTTAATAAAAAGAGCTGAAGATTTACAACCTGTCGAAATTAACGAGAATACTAAAAAACTTTTTCAAGTAATCTACAGTGAGCAGAATATCAAAGAAGAGCTATATGATGATATTCCAAAGATTAAAGTCTCAACGATTATCTCGCGGGTGGCTTTTTTTTATGAAAAAATTCGTAATGCGGTTGATTATGAAGAAGAGCACCTACTTCGAAAAAATGCGATAGCACGAATTTTGCGTCGTCAGGTAATGATTGAGGGAGTCGTTAAGGAGACTGATAGTGTTGGTATTGCTAATCATTTATTAATCGAGCTTATTAGAGCTAGTTATTTGCCAAATAATAAGATTCCCGAAACGAAGTTAAAAGAAATTGCGGTTTTACTTGAAAAATACATTCGACTGAAAGATCAGATGGTCTTTAAGATAAACGCTTCGCTCAGCTTAAAAACTGATATTAATAAGGCTAAAGATCTAATTAATGAAAAAAATCATTTGGTTACTTGGCTTTTAACTCTGGCTGCTTGCGAAATTGAAGAAAATCTCGCTCCTAATCGCGTCAAGCAAATAATCGTTAATAATCTTTTTGATGTCTTATTAAAAAATATTAAATTGCCGGCCGATTTACCGTATGGTAATGATTTAGATATTCAAATTTATTTAAGTATTGGTCGAACATATTTAAAACTAGATGAAGACATGCTCGGTTTTGTTTTGTTTAAATACTATAATAGCGACTGGGTAGATTTACGCGATAAAGAAGTTCTAAACGAGGATGATGACAAGAAAATACGGGCGATGGCATCGAGAATGCATGAATTAAATGCTTTAGTTAAAGAGCAGCTTGACCATCCCTTAACTAGACAACTTGATAATCTAGTTAAGGTTTACGCTTTGTACTTCAGCATATTAGCTGAAACAATCGAAAATGATCCAACAAAAGTTTACGGCGAACTTCAAAAAAGTGAGAAGAATTTTATTGCCAGTATTAAAAATGTCTGTAACTTAAAATATAAAAAAGCCAAGGGGAAGCTTTGGCGGGCGGCTGTTAGAAGTATAATTTATATTTTTTTGACGAAATCTGTTTTTGCGATTGCCATTGAGTTGCCGGCTATTAATTGGTTGCATGAGCCGCTAAATTTATTTGCGCTCGGAATTAACATTTCATTTCCGGCCGTTTTATTATTTTTTATTGTTCTTTTAACAAGAACTCCAAAAGAAAATAATACTAATAAAATTGTTAACGGTATTAAGGAAATTGCTTTTGTCGGAAGCGAAAAAAAGCAGCCAGTTACTTTACGAAAACCGGCCGGGCGAAAGGGCTTTATTAGTGGGATATTTAGTTTGATTTATTTTGCTTCGTTTCTATTGTCAATTTATTTAATCATTAAACTTTTAATTCTCATTAATTTTAATTGGGTTAGTATTACAATCTTTTTATTCTTTTTGGCTTTTGTTAGTTTTTTCAGCATTATTGTTACGAAAGGCGTTAAAGATTTATTAATCGTTGAACGTCGAGAAAATTTATTTACCCTAATAATCGATTTATTTTATATGCCGATTATTTTAGTCGGCAAATGGCTCTCGAGTAATGTTTCAAAAATAAATGTGTTTATTTTTATTTTCGATTTTATTCTTGAAGCGCCCTTTAAGATTTTAGTTGAAGTGGCCGAAGATTGGACTAAGTATGTTCGAGAAAGAAGGGAAAATATGGAATAATTATATGAGTATTTTGCGAATTGTCGCCACGCCGATTGGAAATCTCGAAGATATAACTTTTCGAGCCCTGAGAACCCTGAAAGAGTCTGATTTTGTTTTATGTGAAGATACACGCGTAACCCAAAAATTGTTAAATCACTATGAAATAAAAACTCCGACTATCTCATATCATCAGCACTCGGGAGATTTAAAGATAGATAAAATTATTTCTTTACTACGCGAAGGAAAAAATTTGGCGCTGGTAACTGATGCGGGCACGCCGGGCATATCTGATCCGGGAGGGAAGCTCGTTTCGCTTGTACGTACAGAATTAGGTGATCAGGTATTAATTGAGAGTGTACCGGGGGTTTCGGCTTTAGGGGCCGCTATATCTATTAGCGGAGCGGGATTTGATCGTTTTCTTTTTTTAGGTTTCTTGCCTCATAAAAAGGGAAGACAAACTATGCTTAGAGAAATTATTGCTAGTGATTATCCGGTCGTTCTTTATGAATCAAAACATCGCATCGTTAAATTACTAGAAGAATTAGAAATTGTGCGCGAAAAATCTGAGCTGACCGTTATGGTTGCCAGGGAGCTTACTAAAATGTTTGAATCTTTTTATCTTGGTAGTGCTCAAAGTGTTTTAAACGAAATTAAGATGAAAGCGACTAATTTAAAAGGAGAATTTGTCGTTCTAATTAAAAAATTATAGATATGTCGGAAAATAAATATTTTTACATAACAACAACCTTGCCCTATATTAATTCGGAACCGCACATTGGTTTTGCTGCCGAGATTATTAAGGCCGACGTTATCGCCCGCTTTGAAGCTCAAAGAGGCGCGCAAGTTTTTTTTAATACCGGGACAGATGAACATGGTTTAAAGATCTTTCAAAAGGCAAGGGAGATGGGTCTTGAGGTCCAGGAGTACTGCGATATGTATTCGGCTAGATTTTTGCCTTTAAAGGAAAAATTAAATCTTTCATATAATAAATTCATCAGAACGACTAATGCTGATCATAAAAAAGCTGCCCAAGAATTTTGGCGACGCTGCGAAGCGAGCGGCGATATTTATAAAAAAAGTTATAAATTAAAATACTGCGTCGGCTGTGAAATGGAAAAAACCGATTCCGAATTAGTGAGCGGGCATTGTCCACTCCACCCAAATCAGGATTTAGAAATTATTAATGAAGAGAATTACTTTTTTAAATTCTCAAAATACCAAGATAAATTATTGGATTTTTATAAAAAAAATCCCAGTTTTGTGGTGCCTGCGAGCCGACTAAAAGAAATTTATACTTTTGTTTCTTCCGGGCTCCAGGATTTTAGTATCTCGAGATTAAAGGAAAAAATGCCCCACGGAGTGGCTGTTCCTGGTGATGAGAGTCAGGTAATGTATGTTTGGTTTGACGCGCTGGTTAATTATATTTCAACTTTGGGTTGGCCGAATGAAACTGGAGATTTTAAAAATTATTGGCCAGGTATTCAGGTTTGTGGCAAAGATAATTTAAGGCCCCAGGCAGCCATGTGGCAAGCGATGCTTATGTCGGCTGGCGTTGTAAATTCTAAGCAAATTCTTGTTTTTGGTTTTTTAACTTCCGGCGGACAGAAAATGAGTAAAAGCCTAGGTAATGTCATTAATCCTTATGATTTAGTTGATAAATATGGCTGCGACGCGGTTCGCTATTATTTACTAGCTGAAATTGCACCATTTGAAGATGGCGACTATAGTGAGGAAAAATTTCGGGCTCGTTATAACTCTGATTTAGCTAATGGTCTCGGTAATCTTATTGCCAGAGTCTCCAATCTACTTGAAAAAAATGAAATTATAACAAATTTAAAGATAGATTTAGAAGCTACTGAAATTTCTAAAGTTGTAAAACAATATTCCGAAAGTTTCAAAGCTTATCGCTTTAACGAAGTTCTGCAGGGACTTTGGGAACAAATTAAACTATGCGATGAAAATTTGAGTCAAAAAGCGCCTTGGAAAATGACTGACAAGAAGGAGATCGAGAATGTTTTACTTCCACTGTCACAAACAATTCTTAATTTAGCTTATTTACTTGAGCCTTTTCTTCCAAGCGCATCTCAAAAAATACAGGCGCAATTTCTAAATCCACAAATAAAAAAAGAGGATTCTTTATTTCCTCGTTTATAAAAAAAATATGTCAATTTTCGACATTAGTTTAATAATAATCTTAGCTGGTTT
>JBBSAU010000015.1:0-12175 GCA_038251925.1 Patescibacteria group bacterium
CCGGCAAATTTTTTAGCAATCGAAACAACTAAACGTAAATTTGCTTCAATAATTCTCTTCTCCGCCTCCTTGTCACCCTTCTCTTTTCTTTTCGCGAGTTCAACTTCTTCGTCGCCGGTCAGTAAGGCAACTTTACCAATCTCCTTTAAATACATCTGAATTGAATCAGCGCTTAATTTCGAGAGATCAATATTCATCGCATTCTGGTGTGCTAAAGCACGGCCGGTTAAAGCGGGTTCATTGGCCTTCTTTTCAGCCATATCTAAAATTCTGCCAGAATCTTCAGCAATACGAACACCATTTCTTTGCAGATCACCTAAAAAAACATCATATTCATAAACATATTCCTCAACTTCCGGAAATAAATATAAAAGCTCAGTTTCAGTTATAAACCCGCGCAGACGTCCTTTATCAATCAAGCGTTGCATTGAGGCTTCGGACGGTTTCGCAATTACGCGAGGGACTTCTTTTTCCTTGCGACTAACAACCTTAACTAATTTAATCGTTTTTTTAGTAGCTTTTTTAACCGCTTTCTTAGCGATTTTTTTAGCCGAAACGACTGGTTTCTTAATAACCTTAGCCTTCACTGTTTTTTTCTGAGTGCTCATTTTAGTTTTAGTTGTAGATTTTTTAATTTTTTTTGGCAGCTTTTTAGCCATATAAATTTTTAACCTAAATTAATCTTTTTTATCTCATCCGTTAAATTTTTTAGTTCAGTCATCAGTAATTCAAGTTCTTCAATTTTCCCTTCCTTTTCTGCTTGCGCGATTGTCTTCTCTAATTTTTTAATTCTTTTCTGCCAGGTGAATTTTTTAAGGTCAACAATAATTTTTATAATTTCAGATTTTGCTTCATTACTGTCAAAGCTATAAAAATCCTTCTCCCCTAAAAGAATTAATTTATCGAGTAATTTTTCGTCGCTTTCTCCTTGCTCTTCAAGGTAAACGCGAAACTCCCTATAATCTAAGGAAGCAGTCTTATTATAATAGATTATTAAGCTCTTGTAAAACCTAATCTCCGCTTCTTCACTTAAATATTCCGGCTCTAAATTGCTTAAAGTATAACCAATTAAGTCTGGAAATTTTACAACTAGCGCCAATAATAATTCAGCTAAGCGATCCTCGCGCGTTCGGTTTTCACTTTTGACTTCTGGTTTTTTATTTATTACCTGACTAGTTGTTTTTTGCTTCCCTTTCCAAGCAACAAATTCTTCACGCATTTCCGTCTCCGGAAAATCAAGTTCTTCACTAATTCTCTTGAGCCAGTAACCCCTCTCCGTTGGCTCATTAACCATGTCAATCATAATAAACATCCGGTCACGAACATCTCTTTTATTTTCTAATTTTTCTAAATCTAATTCAGCACTTATTTTTTCAAAATAATATTCTAAAACTGGCTTAGCATTTTCAATTGGCTTGGTAAAATAATTATCAAAATCCCGATCGGTGCTATTTGTTTTCCCTTGAAGAGCGTCACGTTTAAATTCATCCGGATTATTTTTCAAGGCCTCATCGGTATCCTTGCCTGATGGGGTCACTATTACTTTGACATGCATCCCTTGAATTAAAGCTTCTCTGATTCCGCGATCAGTTGCCATTTGACCGGCCTCATCCATGTCGAATACCAAGGCGATATTATTAGTGAATCTTTTTAATAAACTTATCTGCTCAGTAGTTAGAGCTGTTCCTGAAGACGCAACGACATTCTTAATACCGTGCTGATGGCAAGAAATGGCGTCCATTTGGCCTTCAACCACAATAGCGAGGTCTTCCTTCCTAATCGTATTTTTAGCCTTATTTAAGGCAAATAAGACTCGACTTTTGTCGTATATTTCCGACTGGGGACTATTGATATATTTGCCCATTTTTTCGGTCGCGGCCTTAGCTGGATTAATACGCGCCGTAAAGGCGATTAAGTTATTATTGACATCCCAAATTGGAAACATAATTCGATCACGAAAACGATCATAGTATCGTGTTTTATAACTTGAAGTTCCAGTTGAATTTTTTTTAATGCTTAAGCCGGCGGCCAGAATTTCTTCATCGCTGTATTTTTTTCCAACCAGCGGTCGGGCTTTTAAAAAATCATACAGACTACTCCAGGAGTCAGGGCTATATCCAAGATTCCATTCTTTGATTGTTTCATCTTTAAGCTCCCTCTCAACTAAATATTCTTTAGCCTTAGACCCAATCGGCGTCGTTAAAAGATGGGCATAATATTTTCCAGCTAATTCAATTAAATCAAGTAAGCGATTACGCTTTGAATATGTTTCTGGATTTTCATTTTGTAAAACAACCCCGGCCTTGGGCGCGAGTAAACGCAGGGCTTCCATAAAACTTAAACTTTCTTTTTCCATCACAAAAGCAAAAACATCACCGCCGCGACCGCAACCAAAACAATGCCAAATTTGTTTATCTGGTGAAATCACAAAAGACGGTGACTTTTCATTATGAAATGGGCAGAGTGCCTGAAAATTCGCACCAACGGCTTTAACCGGAGTGTATTCGCGAATCACTTCGACGATATCAAGTTTGGATTTTATTTCATCCGATTGACCCATATCAAATTAATAAATTAAATTAAAAAATCTGGCAACAATAAAGTTTTTAATCGCTCAAGTTCGCGCTCAACAACTTCGCCGTCATATTCAGCATTGTGTCTTTTCTGGCCGGCGTAGCCAGGACGTTTCTGATCTAAATGTAAATTAAAAGTAATTATTTCATTGCCTATATTATTAGTTTGCGCGGTAAAATAAATGTGGAAACGGGGATAAAAGTCTCGCGACAGTCGGCGGGCAAAACTGGCTTGTCCGTCCTCACGTTCAGGGATAAAGGCGTATCCGGCTTGTCTAAGCCAAATCTCCGGTGCTTGTCCCAAGAGTTTTTTGTTCACGCTTATTTTCATTTTTTTCAGTTTTAAAGACAATTGATTTATAAATAATAAAATTGTAAACCCCGATTGAGACACTAACTATAACCTGTGCCAGAATATACCAGACATGATGGCGATTTACCAGCAAATGCATAAAATAGGCATTTAAATTTAAACCGACAAAGGCATTTAAAATATATAAAATAAATTGGCCGACTGCCTTGCCTTGAGTAAAATTACGAAAAGTCCAAAACTTCTGAAGGGTAAAACTAACCAGAAACGAAGCTACAAAAGCGAGACTGGTTGAAAGTACGAGTGGCCATTTAAATACGCCATGGAATATAAATAGTAATATTAAATCAGTCCCTCCCGCAAAACAGCCAGCGAAAAAAAATTTAATGACTGATTTACGATTCTCACAAAAATTATAAATTTTCGGTAAATGCTTACCGAGATAATTTCGAAACCAAAAATATAAACGATTAATATGGGGCATAAATAAATTAATGACTTATGGGCGCCAAGTGTAATTACTAAAAACCCAATTAACTAAAGTTTTACTTTCTTTAAAACGATCATTTTTACCGCGACTATTTAAAACAACCGATATAATCTCGCGACCATTTTCATCTTTAAATAATCCGACAAAACAATAACCAGCCTGATCGGTGTAGCCTGTTTTTCCACCAAGAACTTGAAAATTATTTACAGCTGAATCAAATAATAAATAATCAGTTGATTCAACTTTTTTCTCCCGGCCACTAATTGTTAAAAATTCATAATCTTTAGTTTCAGTCGCCTCTCTAATTTCATTTTGAGCTAAGGCCACTTTTGCAAGTTGCGCTACTTCTCGAGCGCTTGAAACATTTTTATCACTAAGTCCAACCGCGTCTATAAAATTTGTATTTGCTAGACCAAGTTGTTCCGCTTTTTCATTCATTTTTTTAATAAACTCGGTTTCACTCAAATTTGTCGCATGAACGAGCGCTAAAGTCGCTCCGTTATCTGAGGCGATTAAACTTGTTTTAAATATATCTTTTATTTTAATTTCATCACCAGGAAATAAATTTAGAATTCCACCCTCAACTTGATCGCTTGAATTAATCTTATAAGTTGTGTCCCAGCCTGGATTATTTTCTAGAAAGACTAGTGCCGTCATTAATTTTGTGATACTGGCAATCGGCTGCGGAACGTCTGCATTTTTTGTGTAAAAAAATATTCGATCGTTTGCAGACAGTACGGCAATCTTGTCAGCATTAATGCTTATCTCAGTGGCACTCGGATTAATTTTAATTATTTGCAAATCATCATTAACTATTGCTGCAGTATCAGCTTTTAATAAAATAAGTGTTAAAAATAAATTTAAGAACAAAGTCCACATGTAATTTTAGATTTAAATTTTTTCTGTTTCTTGGGCGGCTTCAATTAGCTCCTTAACACTGCCGTCGCTAGCAAGTTTCGTGTATTCTGGTAAATCACTTATACTATTTAAACCTAAAAAGCGAATAAAATCGTGAGTTACCGTATAAAAATTTTCATCCCGGAGCTTGTCGTATTTTTCTTCAATCAGTCCACGCAGTAGGAGATTGCGGATAATTAAACTGCAGTTGACTCCTCTAATTTTTTCTAGTTCCAATTTTCCAATTGGTCCGCGATAAGCAATAATTGTCAGCGCCTCTAAACTCGGCTGAGAAAGCTCACCACTGGTTTCATCCTTTAAAAATTCCTGTACTAGGGCGGCATTAGCAGCCGCGGTCGTCAGTTGATATTGATTATTATTTTTAATTAAAGCTAAGCCTCGATCAGACGCTAAATATTCTTCTTCAAGGGCGACCAGCGCTTCTTCAACTTCCTTAGTTTTAACGTTAGTTAAAGTAGCTAGGTCTTTAAGGGCTAGTGGTTTAATGGCGACAAATAGTAAGGATTCGATTTGGGATTTTAATGACATATATTATATATATTTATTCTTGATTTCGCGTAATATGGATTTCACTAAAAAGTTCGTCTTGTTCAAAAACTAATTCTTTTTGTTTAGCAAGTTCGAGAACGGCTAAGAAACATACGATTACTTCAGTTTTATTTTCCGCCTTCGCTAAAAACATAGAAAAATTTACTCTTACCTTATCAAACAGCATTTTCTGAATCATTATAATTCTATCCTCGATATTAATTTTTGGTTCCAAGTGGGCCTCGGGTAATTTTTCTTCAAGCGTTTTTTCAAGAGCTAAAAGTAAGCGTTTAAAAACATCTAAAAGAATGGTTGGACTTACTTTAGTCGGAGCAGCGAAAACCGGCAAATTAAATTGATGACGGCGATTTTTTATTAACGGCGGCAAAAATAAAAAATTCCGAGCCGCAATTGTTTCTTTAATTTTTTGACTAGCTAGGACAAACTCCTTATACATTCGGAGCTGGTGCTCTAAATCATCAACTTCGGCGGCGTCTTCGGCGGTATATAAATATGGTAACAACGCTTTTGATTTAATAAATAATAATTTAGCAGCGACTACTAAAAAATCAGCCATTTCTTCAGGATTAATAATTTCGGCTCCGCGAATATAATTAACATACTCGTCGGCGATTTTTGCCAAATTAACTTCAGTTATGTCCATTTCTTCAGATTCAATCAAAGATAAAAGCAGAGCTAAGGGACCAGAAAATTTTTCCATTGTGAATTCAATCATATTTATTGTAGCTGCCCGTCAATTAAAACTGGCGCTGCTACTGGCGTAACATTGGCTGACTTTATGTCATTCCAAAGACTTCCCTTTAAACATTGATAACCAGCCTTATGATTTTTATCTCCTGGATATGAGGTATAAGAGTTATACGAAGATGATATGGCCTCTGTACGTCCATTTGGATTATTTGGGTCAATCGAGCTGTCTGTTCTAAAGGTCGCACAGAATTCGAATGTTTTTTCGCCCGTTTTCTGATATAAAATTGGCGTTTTTGTTTCGGGATCAATTAATGAATTCGCATCAAAATAATAATTAGAATTTCCTTTTAGAGCTTCGAGTGTGTCTGGTAATTTTTTATTTTGCTCATAGTAACTATTGACTCCGCTTTCAAGATTGGAAATATTGTTAATCACTATTTGGTCTAAGCGACGAGCGCGAGCCGTTTTTGGAGATTCAACAAAGAAAAAGGCAGCGATAAAGGCAGTAATAACCAGTGCCATTGAGATGAAAAAGAAAAGGCGAACCACTAAATCTTTTTTTACTAAATCTTCCCGCTTAATATCATAGAAATAAAAAGCAAACACAGCCCCAGAGATTATAAAAATTGTAAGCGCCTTAAGAATAAAACGACTAGTAAGTTCACCGGATAAAAAATTATTTATCACGCCAATAAAAACTCCGAGGATAATTAAGGAAGAAACAAGCAAAATAAAATAAGTTAACCAACGTCTAACTCCGGAATCTTTGTCCATTTCACCTTTACGAAGTCCTTTAAAAATTAAACTCGAAAGTAGATAAAAAATAGGGGTCGCAATTATTAAAGCGGAAATGGCAAATTTTAAGCCGCCATCAGAATTTCCGGAAAAAGCATTAATGGCGTCAGGCACTGTTTTGTCGATGATCCCAAAAGAAATCAAACCAACGGAAATGCTTGTAAAAATCAAGGCAACTAGCGACAAGAGATAATAAAACGCGAACTTAGCATTTAATTTATTTGTCATATGATTATTTCCCTCCCGAACTGCTAAAATTATTGAAATAATAAATAGCGCCGGAAGAGGTAAAAAAATTATTAACGTAATTAAACTCATCGGAAAATTATTCATGGTCTAAAATTCTGCATTTTTAGGTGTTCTCGGAAATGGAATGACATCACGGATATTAGCCATGCCGGAAAGATACATCATTAATCTTTCGAAACCTAAACCAAAACCAGCGTGCTTAAACGAACCATATTTACGTAAATCGAGATACCACTCATAATCTTCACGTTTAAGTCCTAGCTCTTCCATTCTCTTTAAAAGAAAGTCTAAACGTTCTTCTCTTTGGCTGCCGCCAATAATTTCGCCAATTCCGGGAACAAGTAAGTCAACCGCTGCCACCGTTTTACCATCGTCATTCAAGCGCATATAAAAAGCTTTAATTTCTTTTGGGTAATCAGTTAAGAATACTGGGCCGCCAACAACTTCCTCGGAAATATAACGTTCATGTTCAGTCTGTAAATCAATTCCCCATTTAACGGGATACTCAAATTTCTTTTCAGATTTTTCGAGTATTTCAATCGCTTCAGTGTAAGTCAGGCGTCGGAATTCTGAATTAACTATTTTATTTAAACGCTCAGAAAGAGTTGGGTCAATAAATTTATTAAAGAATTCCATTTCTTCCGGAATTTCTTTTAAAATATAATTAATCAAATATTTAATCATTTTCTCTTCTAAATCCATATCATCATTTAAATCAGCAAATGCCATTTCTGGCTCCATCATCCAAAACTCGCTGGCATGACGAGTAGTGTAAGAATTCTCTGCCCGAAAAGTTGGTCCAAAAGTATAAACTTTATTTAAACCCATTACTAAAGCTTCGGCATTTAATTGTCCAGTAACAGTTAGACCCACTTTTTTACCGAAAAAATCTTCGCTGTAATTAATTTCACCCTTTTCATTAAGAGGTGGATTTTTTAAATCTAAACTTGTAACCGGAAACATTTCTCCGGCCCCCTCAGCGTCAGAAGTTGAAATAATCGGAGTTTGAATGTAAGCAAAACCTTCTTCTTGAAAAAATTTATGAATTGCAAAACTTAAAACAGAACGTAAGCGAAAGACAGCTGAGAAAGTATTACTACGACCTCGTAAATGAGCAATCGTTCGCAGGAATTCAAAACTATGTTTCTTTTTTTGCAAAGGATAATCTTCGTCTGCTTTTTGAATAATCGTAATTCTTTTAGCCTTAAGTTCAAACGCTTGACCGGCCGCTGGAGATTCAACTAGCTCTCCTTCAATTTCTAGTGATGAGCCAATTGTTACTTTTTCAACGTCCGAAAAATTTTCTAGACTTGGGTCAAAAATAATTTGTAATCCTTTAAAAAATGAACCATCATTTAACTCAATAAAACCAAAATCTTTCGAACTTCTTGATGTTCTAACCCAGCCGGCGACAATAATATTTTTATTTAAAAAATTAGGAGTATCTTTGTATAATGATTTTATGAGAGTGTATGACATATATTTTTTAAATTATTATTTTATTTAATGGCGGGTTTTATTGCGATTCCTAATTCATCAATTTGTGTTTGATAAACTTCACTTGGGCTATCCATCATCAAATCCTTTCCATTTCCATCTTTAGGAAAAGCATACATATCCCGGATAGAATCCCAGTCATTTAAAACCATAAGTATTCTATCGATTCCTGGAGCATTACCACCATGAGGTGGGGCACCAAAGGAAAATGCATTAATCATTCCGCCGAATCTATTTTCAACTTCCGCTTTCGTATATCCGGCTATTTTAAAGGCTTCATACATTATTTCCGGTTCATGATTACGAATCGCGCCGCTTGAAACCTCAAAACCATTTAAAACTAAATCAAACTGATAAGCTAAAATATCTAAAGGATTTTTTTCTTTTAGGGCTTTTAGACCGCCCTGAGGCATCGAGAAAGGATTATGGCCAAAATCGATTCGGCCTTCGTCAATATCAGAATAATCAAACATCGGGAAATCAACAATCCAAACCCAAGCCGCTTTAGAATTATCTTTTAAATTTAATTTAGAGGCAACTTCATTTCTAACTGCACCTAAAACATTACAAACTGTTCGCCAAGTATCGGCCGCAAAGAAAACAATATCGCCTTCTTTAGCGCCACATTCTTTAGTAATACTTTCTAATTTTTCTGGGCTTAAGAATTTTGCAAACGGAGAGCTAATCTTTCCTTCTTTTATTGATAGATAGGCCAAGCCCTTCACCCCGCGTCTCTTTGCTAAATCAGTTAACTCATCTATTTCTTTACGTGTAAACTTAGCGCCGCCAGTGACTTTTAAAGCGTGAACAACTCCTTTATTTTTAATGGCCTCATCAAAAACACTAAAACCACATTCAGAAACAAGTTCACTAACATTTTTTATTTCCAGTTCAAATCTTAAATCTGGTTTGTCGACGCCATAGCGATTCATAGATTCAGTCCAAGACAATCGTCTAAATTTTCCATCAGCTAAAAGATTACAGGCTTTTTTTGTACTAAATTTTTCCATTAACTGAATCATCAAAGGCTCCATAATTTCAAGAATATCTTCTTGTTCAACAAAGCTCATTTCCATATCAAGCTGGTAAAATTCTCCGTACGCCCTATCCATACGTGGATCCTCATCACGGAAACATGGCGCTATCTGAAAATATTTATCTACTCCGGCGACCATTAATAATTGTTTAAACTGCTGAGGCGCTTGGGGAAGAGCATAAAATTTTCCAGGATATAGACGGGATGGTACTAAAAAATCACGCGCTCCTTCCGGAGAAGAGTTAGCGAGAATTGGAGTCTGAACATCTATAAAACCATTTTTATGGAAATATTCTCGACAATAAGTAATAAATAAATCTTTAGTCGCCAACATCTTCTGCAGTTTTGGACGACGTAAATCAAGAAAACGATATTTTAAACGTAAAGCTTCATTAGCTTCACCATTTTTATCATCACTAACTTCAAAGGGCAAGGTCTTGGCCTGGCTTAAAATTTCAATATCTAATCCGATAATTTCAACTTCACCAGTGGCCATGTTTTTGTTCTGCATTTCGCTCGGACGTGCCTCAACCTTACCGACCACTTTAATAACCCATTCTGAATGTAATTTTTCAGCAATTTCAGCGGCTGATTTATTAGCAAGCGGATCAATTTTTACCTGAGTTATTCCGTAGCGATCGCGCAAATCAATAAAAATAAGACCTCCTAAATTACGAGCGCTATTTACCCAGCCAGATAAAGTTACCTCCTGGCCAACATGAGACTTATTTAATTCTCCACAGGTATGAGTTCTTAACATAAAAAATTTAACGATTTTATCGCTTTTTTAAGAAATTTTTTTAATATTTAACTACTTAAATATTACCTGATTTTGGGCAATTAAGCAAGAAAAGAGGCCTTAATGGATAACCAGGCCCGAAAAGACTGACCCTCCCGTGCCTCTGGCACCAAGGCTACCAAACTCAATATAATTATCACTTAAATTTGATTTCGGTATTTCCGCTACTAAGCTCGTGATTCTTTCACTAAATTTTATTTCCGGCAATAGTTCTTTAAGGCGCTTAGCAATAAGCTCAGCGCTTGACGAAACACTGCTCAGGGTGGCATCGGAAACCGTAATGGATATTTTTGCTTCCGGTATTTCCTTTTTTATCGCTTGATACTTCTTGAAAATAGTTTGAATATTAGCTAAAAGAATATCTGGAGTTTGCTTACCATAAACTCTATCCATGACAAAAGACATCTCTTCTGGATGATTTTCAGATTTTACCGGCAAAAAGAAAACAATCTCATCTGCCACACTTCCCTTTTCTTTTTCCGATTGGCTCATCATGAAAAATTTATTGAAGTCACCAAAAGCGAGATTAGTATCATTATTATCTTCTTTGCGCCGACAACCCAAACATTGGCGCATATTTTCAATTACCAGATTTAAATCTTTGGTTAAGTGACTAGTAATAACGCCACTATCGCCTTCCGAATTTACAATTTTTTTAACTTCATCAAGACGGCTCTGTAATAGAGGCTGATTGGCAAGATGACTACTTTTATTTAATTTAGAAAAATATTCTTTTATTCGGCCAAGAGTTCCCTCTAACTCAGTTATTTTTTCTTTGATCGAAGCGAGATATTCTTTTACTTCCGTCTTTTCTTCGACGGAAAGCTTATTGTCGTCCTTGATAAGGAGGCTTTCAAGATACGACACATCTTTTGCAAGTGCGACCGCGCCCGACTCAACTTTAAAATCCTCACCAAGTCGATTAAAAATTGCGATAGCCTTATCAGTCGGTTTTAATCTCTTTTGCAATTCGGAAATATTTTCATCGACTTTTTCTTCTTCCATTCTTTTGGTCATATTAACAACCAAACTAAAAGGCTGAATCTGATTTTGGATTAATTCAACTTGACCCTTGGACCAGTTATTTATACCGTAGATAATTTCTAGTCTAGTTTGAATTAATTTTTCCTGATCACTGAACTCGATCGACTTGCCACTCAGCGACGCGTAAGTTTTTGCTAAAACTGAGCCAACGCTTCGCCCTTCGCTCAGCAAAAGACTCATGATTTTTTTGTCATTATCATTTGTATAAATATCTGGATCAGCGAGTTCGCTAATATTTGTCTTAATGTTAGCGAGTCTGATATCAACCGTTTGAATATTTCCAATCATATTGCTAAGACCTTCTTCCTGCAGTATTTCTTGAAATTTAATGGCTTTTTCAGGTGATATTCCCGCTACTTCAAGCGGCCTCGCATATGACTTGGCTCGAGCATCGAGAATCGGTTTAATTTTCTCTAATTGTTTACCAACTAAATAATCTTCGGGCTTCAGATCCTTGCCTTGCCTAAATTCTTCCCACTCATTATTTAGTTCTAAGCCTAAATATAGCGCAATAATTGCCTCCGTAGTAGCATTACGTTTACTGATATTTCCCATATAGCGAACCCCATTTTGGACAGAGCGTAAATTTTCTTTGCTAAACTCAGCCGGTACTTGGGCAATTCCAAACCTATCTTTAAAACTTTCCTTAATGACTTCTATTAATCGTTCTTTTTCAGCCTTTAATAGTTGATTTTTTTCCGTCGGATTATCTTTAAGTTTATTTGTTAATTCCTCAATACCTTGTCTAACGATGACGAGGTTTCTTGGTTTATAGACAGCTCCTTCTTTATCGGAGTTAGATTCTTGAACAGTAACGAGTTGCGCCTGATAGAGTGGAAAGTTTTCACTTAAAAAAACTTTCATTTCTTTTGGCGATAGCTGTTCTAAGAGTGGCGAATAAGCAGAGTATAAACTCGGTGCCGCTTCAATAACGTCAGTCGATAAATTATAAAACTCGGCGCGATCGTCTTGAGACCATTTTTCTTGTTTAACTTTATCTTCCTGCCTTTTGAGTAGAGCTTGAATTTCAACTTTAGTGCGCGTCGGAATTTTATTATTACTTAAAACTGAATCATATTGATGGATTAAATTCCCTAATGATTCTATATATTTTAAATTACCCGCGCCACCAGCGTCGTCAATACTTTTAGCTACTGCTAATAAATTAGGGGGCAAAAAATAGTCTTTTTTATTATTAAGCGCGGTGGCCCAGTCATTTTGAAAA
>JBBSAU010000016.1:0-12077 GCA_038251925.1 Patescibacteria group bacterium
GAACTCTCGATCTTCTGGTCCCAAACCAGACGCCTTAGACCAACTGGGCCACACCCCGATGCTACGTGCCCCGGGTCAGAATCGGACTGACGACACAAGGATTTTCAGTCCTTTGCTCTACCACTGAGCTACCGAGGCATATAAAAATTGTTAATGATGAAACTTGTTGCGGGAGTCGGACTCGAACCGACGACCTCTAGGTTATGGGCCTAGCGAGCTGCCAACTGCTCTATCCCGCTATAAATGTGCTTTAGACGACTGAGTGGGCGATGGAGGATTCGAACCTCCGACCTCAACATTATCAGTGTTGCGCTCTAACCAACTGAGCTAATCGCCCTTTGAATTTACGAATAAAAATATAACAAATATTAAATAAAAAGGCAAGTCTTTAAAGGCTGGAAATTAGTAGCATTAACTCGGTTTTTATTTGGCTGAGACCATTTTTATTTGAAAAGTCCAAATTTATCAATTGATTCAAGTAATTTTTTAGGCTTTCGGCGGAAAAGTTTCTGGCTTGGGATAATCCTTTTTTAATAATAAAGGGGTGTAGTTTTAATTGCGATGCCATTTCACTTTGACTTGAGTTTATATCAAGAGCTGAGCGAATTTGAAGAAGAATTTTAAATTGACGAATAAGCATGGCAATTAGGTATTCATCACTTAAGCCAGCGGCATATTGTTCCTCTAAAAGCTTGAGGGCTAAGTTTCTATTCTTAGCGCTTAAGGCATCGGTTAGGGCAAATATATCCTCATTAACTGCTCCGTGACATAATTCCTTAACGTCTTTCTCAGTTATAATTTTAGAGCTACTGTAAAAAGCTAGTTTTTTTAATTCATTAGTAATAATCCAGAGATCACTGTTGGCTAAGTTTATCAAAAGTGAGGCCGCAATAGAGCTCATTTCTTTTTCATAAATGGCCGCCTCTTTTTTTATAAAACTGAGAAGCTGTATGTTTGAAAGGGCAGGAAATTCTTGAGCGTATTTTTGTTTACTAAGAAATGTGAATAGTTTTTTAGCGTCAACTTTAAGAACTTTATTTTTTACGATTATTTCCCCGTCAATAAAAATAATTATATTATCATCAGAGGTGGAAAAATTTTTTAGAAAATCAGTCAGCTCGACCAGTAGTTTAGTTTTTTTATTTTTGAAGATATTTTCAATGACGACTAGACGTTTTTTTACAAAAAGAGAGCCGGTGTTTATTTTTTCCGATATTTCTTTAAGAGTCGTGGTTGTGCCATCTAGAAAACTTAAGCTTTGAGAGTTGGGATCGACGTCTTTGATAAATTTTTGTTTCATTTCGATGAGCATCCGGCGGCTGCGAAAGCTATCGGCGCCATGTAAAAATATAATCATATTATTTACTGTATTTCCTTATCGCTTCTTGGAATAAATTTCCTTTTTCTTTAAAATCTTTGAATAAACTGTAGCTAGGAGAAGCGGTTGAAAGTAAACAAATTTTTTCGGGTTTAGTATTTTTGTAAGCGAACTTTAGGGCCTCATCCATGTTTCTTGTGAAAAGCATTCTTGGATTTAGTAATTTCTTTTGTGTGTAGGCTAATTTTATTTCTTTGGCAATTCTGGCGCCACTATCTGGAAAGAGAATAAAGTTTGAAATTTTAAGTTCGGCTAGCCGGGTTGCTAGAAGCTTAAATTTATAACCGCGATCTTCACCGCCTAAAATGACCGTATCGATTTTATTTTTAAATACTTCAAGAGCGGCAATCGTTGACTCAGGCGTGGTCGAAATCGCGTCATCATAAAAACTAATATTTTTGTATTTACCGATAAACTCGAGACGATGCTCAAGACTCTTAAATTTAGTTAGGGCTTTTTTAATATTAAGAGAAGATACATTATATAATTTTACGGCGCAAATCGCGGCCATTATATTTTTTACGTTGTGTTCTCCTAAAAGTTTTATCTCAGCAAGAGAAATAATTTTTTCTTTTTTATAATAAATGTCTTTATTTTTTATTGTGCATTCATTTAAGTAAGATAATGACTTAGCTTTAGTTTTTTTGGTAAGTTTATTTATTAAAGGGTATTCATTATTATAAATAAAGACGTCATTTTTTGTTTGAAAATTTGTGATATTAGTTTTCGCTTTAAAATAATTAGTAAAGCCATTATGGTAGGGTAAGTGATCGGGGAATATATTTATCATTACGGAAATGTGCGGGCTATATTTAGAATTTTCAAGTTGATAGCTTGATAGTTCATAAACAAATATTTTTTTGCTATCAAATTTATCGAGTAAATGTTCGAGCGGGTCGAAGCCAATATTACCGATTAAATAAACCTTTTTTCCAGCCGCTTTAAGCATTTCAAAAATCAAAGAAGCGGTCGTGCTCTTTCCTTTTGTCCCAGTAACCCCGATTGTCTGAGGGCCGTAAACCGCTAAAAACAGATTAGTGATTGAGCTAATTTCGCGCCCAGAATTATTAGCGGCAATTATTTCCGGCGTTTGCTTACTTATGCCGGGAGATTTAATAATAAAATCATAATTTTTTATTGCCTTTAAATAATCGTCTCCTGAATATTTTATTATATTTCTATCTTTTAGTTTGAATGGGTTTTTATCACTAATGGCGAATCTGAAAGTAGGATATTTTTGTCGTAAATAATTATAGGCGAATTTTCCTTCGAGGCCATAACCAAGGATTAAGCTTAGACGAAAATTTTCTGGGATATTGTGCTCTGGACTATTCTTTAAAGCCTCGTTAATTAATTTTCCGGGATTTTTTATGCGAGATTTAATATTATCTTGAAAATATTTAATAATATAATCTTGGCGCCAAGGTTTTTTTTCTGTCGCCAGAAGCAGGGAAGCCTTAACCTCGGTCGGAGTACCGACACAATCAAATGGTTTAAATCTTTTCTCTCCCCATAGTTCTTGAAATGTTGCCAGAAGCGTCTTGTCGGCAAATAAATTTTTACCAAATATTTTAATTAATTCATCACGTTCAATGAAAGCTGAGAGTTGAGAAAAGGTAAAAGCACATTTTGGGCACTGGCCGCACCAACGAGATTGAGCTTTTTTAGTGAAGGAAAAATTTCGGTTGCAGCTTGAAAAAGAAGAAAAATATTTTTCTGATTTAGAAAATAATTTAGATATTTTTAGTTCAGGGAATTGACGGAGCAGACTAAAGTGATTAATGTCTGGCGAGATAAAAGATTTTAAATATGAGCGGAAGTCATTTTCAAATTCGAGAGACTTACTATATTGGTGATTAATTTCTTCGCCCAGGTATTTAACGTTACCAAAATTTGCGCTGGCCTCGTTTGAATAAATAATATGGCGGTAATCATATAGAGCTGCGCTCAGAACTGTCGTCCAGGAATATATTGCCGAGATAGGAATATGACCGTTATAAACACCAGTTTTATTTAAGGCAATTAATTTTTGATCAATTTGGCGATCATTGATAATTCTCGTTTTTCCAGTAACTTTCGCGGTTTCTCTTTGAATGTCACTATCGCGAAGTGTGATTAAAGTAAAATCGTGCCCCACTTCTTTTAATAGTTCAGCCGAGACGGATGAATCTTTGCCCCCACCCCAAGGCAACAAAACTCTTTCTCTTAATTTTATATTTATTGGAGTCGTTTTTTTATTTTTTTGCCAAGGGAAATTTATCAAGCCTCGAAAGTCAATTTTATTTTTATAGAAAAACTCACCGAGCCCCTTGCTATAAAGCTTATTCCAAAATTTTGCCTCGTCTTTAGACAAAACTCCACTAGAAATAATAATTTTTTTAGGGCAATACGCTTTATAGTAGCCAATCCCGAGAGCTAGATGAAGATTGAAAATAATTCGATCAACTAAGGGGCGATTAATATTTTTCCAATCAATAAATTTACCAAGAGTAATTGTTTCTGTAAAGTTTATCCCGTTATTAAATGAATACAAAAAAGAAACGGTATTGGTTTTCTTATTAATACTGTATGAGTCGAAATTAAATATGTTTGGTTTTTTTTCTTGCATCTGTATGTGTTTATTGATTACTTAGAGCTTATCTATATTTTTAGAATATTGACAGCTAAATTAAATAGTTCTAGTATTTTAGCATGTTCATTTAAACCCTTAAACTCCTGATATTATGAAAAAAATTCGGATGATTTTCTTTTACTTTTTTTGGGCAATTTTCGTGCTCTTTGTGATTAACATCGCTTTGCTCCTTACCGGACAAATCGACTTTGTGTTTTTCACATTCACCAGTTTTAGTTGGTTTGAGCCGCAGAGTCACGAGTGGGTGGCCATTTTAATTCTTGAAATTGGAATTCTGTCCCCAGCTTTGGCAATTTTATTTCAGCCGAAGGAAGAGGATCCTGTTCCAAATTAATTTTTTGCGCCCGCTAATCTATTCTTAGAGCCGTCACTAAAAGAGACGGTTTTTTATTTGAGATCTCCCCAGTTATCCCCTAAACTTTCATCAACTATAATTGGCACTCGCAAAGTTAATACATCTTGCATGATATTTTTAATCAGGGGTGAATAATAATCAAGCTTATCTTTTTTAATTTCAAAAATCAATTCATCATGAATTTGGAGAATCATTTTAATTTCATCCTCGTGGCCTCTAATTAATTCTTCTACTTTAATCATGGCCATTTTTATTAAATCAGCGGCCGTTCCTTGCAGAGGAGTATTGATAGCCATTCGCTCGGCACTCTTTCTGATCATGCCAATATTGGAATTAATTTCCGGTAGCGGTCGCTTGCGCCCGAACAGGGTAATTGCGTAGGAATTTTTTTGGGCCTCTTTAATTGAGCGCTCAATCATCTTCTTTATACTTGGATAGGCGAGCCAATATTTTTTAATGAATTCATTCGCCTGATAATAAGGAATACCAGCATTTTGGCTCAAGCCATGGGGACCTTGTCCATAGAGAATCCCAAAGTTAATCGCCTTAGCCTCACGACGCATATTTTTAGTTATTTCTGATAGCTTAACTCCATTAATTTCGGCGGCGGTGGCCGTATGGATATCTTCTTTGTTTTTAAAAGCAGCAATCATTTTTTTATCGCCGGAAATATGAGCTCCAAGACGAAGTTCAATTTGTGAGTAATCAAAGCCGAGAAATTTATAGCCTTTTTCAGCTACAAAAGCTGAGCGAATTTTACGTCCTTCTTCGGTACGAGTAGGGATGTTTTGCAGGTTGGGGTCATTAGAGGAAAGACGTCCAGTGGCAGTGACGGTTTGATTGAAATTTGTATGGATTTTTCCAGTCTTGGAGTTAATCATTGTTGGCAGTGCATTCAAATAGGTTGTTTGGAGTTTATTGAGTTCTCGATAATCACGCAGGAACGGAATTATTGGATGAAGATCATTTAATTTCTCGAGTTCGTCCTCAGCGGTTGAGAAACCCGTTTTAGTTTTTTTAATATTATCAGTCGGAATCGCTAATTTTTCAAAAAGAATCTCTTTTAATTGTTTGGTTGAATTAATGTTGAATTTTGATTTGGCTAGTTTATGAATATTTTTCTCAAGGATGCTTAATTTATCACCGACTTCTTTGTCAAGAATTTTTAGAGGTTTTAAATCTAATCTAATACCATTATTTTCAATTTCTCCCAGTATCGGAACTAGGGGCATTTCTAATTGATTAAATAAGTCTAAAAGAGATTCTGAGGAAAGACGTTTCGTAAGTATTTTGACTAAGCGATTGGTAAAATCAGCATCTTCACAAGCATAAAGACTGAGTTTGTCACGGTCGAGTGATTTAAAATCAATACTCAGTTGAGTTGCTTGGCCAGTCGCCAGATTTTCTTTATTTGTTTTTTCGAGTCCCAGCTCTGTAAAAACAATTGAATCGAGATTATGTTGACGGCTAGAGGGGTTTAATAAGTAGGAGGCAATCATCGTGTCAAAAGTTAGGCCTCTCAGTTCAATCCCTTGATTTTTTAAGACGCGCCAAGCAAATTTTAGATTATGTCCATATTTTTTTATAGACTTATTTTCTAAAATTAATTTTAATTCACTTAGTCGAGAATTATTTATTGTGACAAAATAAGCTTCGCCCTCGGACCAAGAAAAACTAATACCGGATAGGTTTGCGGTAATTGGGTCAAGGCCAATTGTTTCAGTTTCGAGCGTAAATTCTCTTTGGTTTTTAAGGTTTTTCAAAAAAACAACAAATTTTTTATCATCATCTATTAAATTATAGTTTAATTTTTTATCATTGCGCTTAGATTTATTTGAAAGGGAGTTATTTTCTTTTTCTTGTTCGGCGCCCTTGTTCTTGGCGGCACTTATTTCCGTTTCTGTATTTTTCCCATGGGCTTTATTAATACTATCTCGTAAATCTTTGACTTTAATTAAGAGAGATTTAAATTCAAACTCACTAAAAATCTTAACGACACTGTCAACCTTAAAAGAGTTGTAGCTAATATCACTAAGAGAAAATTTAATTGGAGCATCAAGATGAATCGTGGCGAGATCTTGGCTTAAATACGCCTTGTCCTTATGTTCTTTTAAGAGTTCAAGGATGCGCGCTCTAATTTTTGGACTATTTTTGGCAACTGCCTCGTAAACACCATCCAGTGTTTTAAATTCAACTAGTAGTTCGCTCGCTGTTTTTTCACCAATCCCTTTTACCCCGGGAATATTATCACTCACATCACCACGCAAGGCTTTATAGTCGATAATTTGGTTAGGATTTAAGTTGTATCTCGCTTGGACCTGTTCGGCTCCATATAAAACGCTATCTGATAGTCCACGGCTCATGGTATAGACCTTGGTGTTGTCGTTAATTAATTGCAAAGTATCAAGATCGCCAGTAATGATAATTTTTTCTAAGTTTTTCTCTTTATTTGTTAATTCGCAAATAGTTCCGATTAAATCGTCAGCTTCGAAGCCACTTAATTCAAAAATCGGAATATTAAAAGCCTTGGCCACCTCCTTGACTAAGGGAATTTGTTCATATAATTCGTCAGGTGCTTTTACGCGGGTAGCTTTATATTCTGCATATGCTTCATGACGAAAAGTTGGACCCTTTTTATCAAGTGTTAAAACTACATATTCCGGATGAAATTCGTTAAGAGCTTTAAGAAGAAAAGAGGTAAAGCCATAGACAGCATTAACAAGCACTCCTTTTTTGGTGCGCAAAGTTGGCGGTAGAGCATGAAAACTGCGGTGAATAAGGGCGTTTCCGTCAATAATGATTAATTTTGGTTTGGATTTAGACATAGGCTAATTTTATCATTTTTAAGCTTAAGGAGCAAAATAAAAAAGCTCCGACCAGATAGGCAGCCGGAGCTCAGGAGCGAAAAAGAACGATTAAGATTAGAGTAGACATAGGTCCAATTTTTGGACCGTATCTTGATGGGCGAGTCAAACCACTAACCAACACCTCAACAAATATTACTCTTTCTCAAATACAGTTTAGATTAGAAGTCCCTAAAAGTCAAGCTTTATTGACTTTTTTATATTTTGGAATACAATACTTTGAACACCAATAAATATCATTTCGTTCTTTAAAATCTAAAACAATAAATATATGAAACAGACAAATCATCATCCAATTGATTTTCGGCCATATAAAAATTCTTTGGCCGAGAAAGCTTTTTTATCTTCTTCTAGTCTCGGCCGGCGTTTTGCAAGCAGCTTTGAAGATTCCCCCATGTCACAAATTATGGATCCATACTTAATGGATATTATGGCTATTTTAAGTAGTAAGGCATTTCGTCGCCTCCCCAATGTTACTCAGGTTTTTCCGAGCGATAATGGCAACAACCATATTCGCAATCGTCTCGTTCACACTAATGAAGTTGTAGCTTTATCGATTGAAATGGCTAGTATTCTGGGCTTAAATGTTCCGCTGGTTCAGGCGATTGCCTTCGGTCATGATATTGGGCACGTTCCTTTTGGACATTTGGGAGAGCGCGTCATCTCAGAAATTTCAGGTCGCCAGTTTCGACATGAAACTATGAGCGTGGTTATCGCTCAAAAAGTTGAGCGCAGAGGGGCCGGACTTAATCTAAGCTGGGAAACCCTAAGTGGCATTAAAAATCATTCGCGAGGCAAAAATGACCTGCTGGTTGACGCTAGTTTACCGCTTGAATATGCAATTGTTATGTTCGCCGATAAGATTGCTTATACATTTAGCGATCTTAATGATGCTCTCCGAGTTGGATTTTTCACTAAAAATGAATTACCATCCGAATTTTACGAATTGGGAAAAAATCAACGAGATTCTTGGCAGAACTGTGTTTTCGCTTTAATTAAAGAAAGTTGCGAAAACGGTTTTATTTCTTTTAGTGAGTCTGTGATTGCGCAAAAATTCGAAAATTTACGGCAGTGGTCCTATAAAAACTTTTATCCAAAACTTGATCTCGGCGAAGAGCGCTCTCAATCAGCTAGAGATTTGGAAACTGTTTTTAAATTTTTCGTTAATTGGCTCAGTAAGGAGTCTGAAGGTGACCCCTTGCTAGCTCTGGCGATTCTGACTGATAAGGAAGTTAAGCGCATTGCCAAAATGGCACAGTTTCCATCGACTTGGCACGAAAATATGTTTAAGGGATTTAGTTTTTTGGAAATTTTAGAGCGGCTTCCACATAACTATGAAATTGATATTTTTGATGCCGATTTAAAAGCAGAAAATTTTTAAAATGTCTAAAGCGGAGAAAAAATCTCCGCTTTTTTATTTAACATTATAATTTGCATGTGATATAATTTTTTTAGATCCTTTAATAATTTAAAAAACATTTGTCATGGAAAAGGTAAATCAAAATTCAATTTTTGAACAAGGGCCTGCTGTGGCAGATATTGTAATTAAAGCCCTTGATAGTGCCGCTAAAAAAACCCAGACTGATCCGAGCGAAATTTTGTCAGTTTTGAGTCAGCGCGAAATCCTCTTTAAGCTAATTGAAGATGTATTTGTTGAAAGATTGGAAAAAAAAATTCCAATTCTTAAAAAAATTAATCTTAATGAAGAATTAGTAGTTGAGTCTTTAAGCGGGAACCGGGGTATCGGCCAGTCTAGAGAATTGTTCAAGTCATACATCGAAGAATTTTTTAAAAGTTTGGACAATAATGAAGTTAATTATCCAACGCCAGAGATTCTTCTTAATGTTTATGAAATAATTGAAAATCGAAATTTTTCTAAAATTTTTCATTCAATTATTTCAGATCTGGATAGACTAGTCCTTTCACACCATCAAATTATTAGGTTTTGTGAAAAGTATCCTTTATGGCTTGCTCGTGAAGGGAGCGTTACTCTATTTTTAAGCAGAGTTAATTATAAATATTGCGTAGTTAATGTTTGTAATTGTTTTGATGGCTTAAATGTCCATAATTATCCCTTTTGCGCCGGTGATATTTGGGAAGCAAAAAAAAATCATCACCTTGTTTTGCCAAGACTCATCAACGCAGCTTAGTTGTTCTTTCAAGAGATTTCTTAGTCCCCGTGAATATTAAACTTATTTAAGAAGTTTAATACTCATGGGGATTTTTTAAATAGAAAATTTATCGACGGACGTCAATTTTTGATATATAATTACCTTATATTAATAAATTTTTGTAAAAATGATTGTATGGATATTCTAAAATATTCTCAAGAAGAGGTTGGGGATATAATTCTTTCATTAAAAACTGATGCTGTTAAGGGTCTTAGTTCTGAAGATTGTGCGCTGAGAATAAGGGAACGAGGGGATAATAGTATACCGGATAATGATTTGAAGTGGTGGAAAATATTTTTTAAACAATTTAAATCTCCTTTTATTTATTTGTTATTAGCGGCCGTCGCCTTGTCTTTTCTTTTAAAACAAACAATTGAAGGCGCAATGATTCTGTTGTTTATCCTTATTAATACCATTTTGGGTTTTTTTCAAGAGTATCGTTCGGAAAATACGATCAAACTATTAAAAAAATATATAAAGATGCAAACGCGGGTTATCCGTGACACGCAGGAGCAATTTGTCGATAGCGACGATTTGGTAGTGGGCGATATTGTTATCTTAGAAACTGGAGACAAGATTAGTGCGGATTTAAGAATTATTGACTGTCATAATTTAAGTATCGATGAGTCTGTTTTAACCGGAGAATCTATTCTTGTAGCTAAACAAGAGGGGATTATAATTAGCGATCACGTAGATCACTTTTCTTCGTCTAATTTATGTTTTTCTGGCACAGCCGTTATTGACGGAAAAGCTAGGGCGATTGTTATCGCCACTGGTAAAGATACATTTTTAGGGGGCATTGCTAAATTAACTTCGCAGGTTAAAAAAGTTAGTGATTTTGAAAAAGGGATTTCTAAATTTTCTTCTTTTATTTTGAAGTTAGTTTTAGTAACCTTAGTTTTCGTTTTCATTTTTAATGCCTTTATAAAAGATACTTTGAATATTTTAGAATTAGTTATTTTTTCCATTGCCTTAGCTATTTCCGTTATTCCCGAAGCCCTACCCTTAGTCATGACCTTCTCTTTTTCTAAGGGGGCAATGAATTTAGCTAAGAAGAATGTGGTCGTTAAAAGACTATCTTCGATTGAAGATTTGGGCAATATTGATATTTTATGCTCAGATAAAACAGGCACCTTAACGGAAAATAAATTAACCGTTTTAGATTTTTATGACTCTTTCTCGCCGGCTAAAAAAATATTACTTTATGCCGACCTAGCTTCGGCTCACTTAAGTAATAAAAAGGAAGCTTTTGATATTGCTCTAGCAGAGAAATTAGCTGAAGATCATAAAAAAAATCCTTTAGATTTTGAAGTCATAATTGACACCCCTTTTGATCCCGAGCGCCAAAGAAATAATGCCTTAGTAAGATCCGAAGAAGGTCTTGAGCTTATTGTAAGAGGAGCGCCTGAAGTATTTTTTGACTTGTGCTCAAACTTAGATGAAACAAAAATAAATAGTGTTAAGCAATGGATTTTAGAGCAGGGAAGTTTGGGCCAGAGAGTACTGGCGATCGCAAAAAAAGATGTTTCCAAGATAGACCTAGATGATTTAAAAAATAATTTAATTAGTTTTGAAAAAGATTTAGAATTTTTAGGATTAATTTCTTTTGCTGATCCAATAAAAAAATCAGTCAAGCAATCCGTCCTCGACGCTAAAGAATTAAAAATAAGTATAAAAATAATTACAGGCGATAGCCCAGCCGTCGCCGGGTCGGTAGCGTACCAACTAGGTTTAATAGATGATCCAAAAAAAGTTTTTTTAGGAAAAGATTTGTTAAATTTATCAATCGAAGAGCGAAGGAGAGTTTTAGAGGAGTATCAGGTTTTTGCTCGAGTTTTACCGGAGCAAAAGTTGGAAATTATAAAATCATTACAAGAAAAATATAGCGTTGGTTACTTAGGTGACGGGATTAATGATGCACCAGCTCTTAAAGCAGCTGGAGTCTCCTTGGTTGTTAGCAGTGCTTCTGATATTGCTCGCGAGACGGCTGATATCGTTCTTCTAGAAAGTGATTTAAATGTCATTATCGAGGGCATAAAAGAGGGCAGGCGCATTTTTGCTAACAGTAGTAAGTATATTAAGGCAACCTTAGCTTCTAATTTTGGTAATTTTTATGCAGTCGCGATTGCGTCGCTAATTATAAATTACTTACCGATGCTACCTTTACAGATTTTATTATTAAATCTCTTATCCGATTTCCCAATGATTGCCATTGCCACTGACAATGTTGATACCGAAGAATTGCTTTCTCCTAAAAAATATATGGTCAGTGATATCATAATTATCGCCTTGATATTAGGAGTAGTTAGTTCTATTTTTGATTTTATATTTTTTGCGATGTTCTATAAAATATCCCCGGAAGTCCTACAGACTAATTGGTTTATAGCCAGCATTATTACTGAACTCGCCTTTCTATTCTCCATTAGAACTAAGAAGTCGATGTTTAAGGGGGCTAGACCTTCGGGGTCAGTCTTATTTTTAACAATTTTCTCAGCTATAATTACAGTTATTATTCCGTTTACCGATTTCGGTCATAGAGTTTTCCATTTTATTTCGCCTAGTCTAAAACATTTGTTTATAATCTTCGTCGTAGCGATTGTTTATTTAACTTGTACGGAAATTATAAAATTAATGTACTATCGAAATAAAAATAATAAAGTAGAGCTTATTAAGTAAA
>JBBSAU010000017.1:0-11978 GCA_038251925.1 Patescibacteria group bacterium
TAGTGTCTCGGATCAAATGGTAAATTCAATGGACAATTGTAGTGATTCCAATACCGATGTCAATAATATAAATGTTAGCGTTACGGATAGTATTCAGAATTCATTACCAAGACAACATAATAATAATATAATGCCTTGTTGCGTTGGCGGTAACGGCCAGATAAGCGCTTCGGTTTTTAATCAGCAATTTGATTTTTCAAATATTTTTGCGGTAGTTCCTAATTCTTCAGAAAATTTTTTCCCTTATGCTAATCAGGAAGAATTATTGAATTTACCAATTTTATCTCCGCCAGAACAACTGGCGCTCGCAACTGTAAATATTCGTATTTAATTAGTTTATTATTTTTTAACAAAGCGAATCACGTTTTTGTGCTACATAATTAATAATAATTCAAATATGTCGAATATAAAAAACATCTCCTTGCCTATTAAAGGCATGCATTGCCGTTCATGTGAACTTTTGATCGAGGATAAGCTTAAGGAAATTCCGAAAATTAAATCTGCCCAACTTAATTATCAGACCGGCGAGGCTAAAATTTTTTATCACGGTGAAACGCCTGATATAAAACTTATTAGTGAGGCTATAAAAGAAGCTGGGTACGAAGTCGGACGAGATGAAGACTTGCCCTTCCTTTCTCGTGATAAAAAAGAATATGTAAGTCTGGGGATAGCCGCCTTGGTTTTGATGGTGATTTATTTAGTTTTAAGAAGTTTTGGTTTAACTAATTTAAATCTTAGCCCCAACGTTAGTAGTCCTAGTACTGGACTTATAATTGTGATTGGACTAGTGGCCGGTTTTTCAACTTGCATGGCGCTAGTTGGCGGCCTGTCTCTCGGACTGTCTACTAAATTTGTAGAAAATCATCCAAAAGCAAGCGCCGCGGAAAAATTTCGACCTCATTTATTTTTTGTTGGCGGCCGTATTCTTTCCTATGCCTTACTTGGTGGAGTTTTGGGAATGATTGGATCAGTATTTCAACTATCATCTTTAGCAAGTAGTATAATTACTGTTTTAGTTGGCTTAGTAATGCTTTTAATGGGTCTACAATTAATAAATATTTTTCCTCGATTAAGTAAATATAAATTATCTCTACCGAAAGGCATTAGTCGTGCCCTCGGCTTGAATCATAAAACAAAAGAATACTCGCATGGTCAGGCAATGATTATGGGCGCTTTTACTTTTTTTCTGCCTTGTGGCTTTACTCAGGCGATGCAACTATACGCGGTTAGTACGGGAAGTTTTTTATCGGGCGCAATAATTATGGGGTTGTTTGCCCTAGGAACTGCCCCGGGACTTCTGAGTATTGGTGGTGTTACTTCTTTGGTGCGTGGCCAATTTAAAGAGCGTTTTTTTAAAGCGGCTGGTTTAGCAGTTATATTTTTTGGTTTATTTAATTTAAATAATGGATATACTCTGGCCAGTTTAAATTTTGGCGGTACTAGTAACGAGACAAATAATATACAATCAAGTGTCGTCAGCGATCCGAATGTGACTTTAGAAAATGGTGTTCAGATTGCCAGAATGGTTGAGGGAAATAATGGTTACTCGCCTAATAGTTTTTCAATCAAAAGAGGTGTACCAGTTAAATGGGTTATTGATGCTCAGGCTCCATATTCCTGCGCCAGCGTTATCTTAATTCCGAAATTAAAAATTCAGAAATTTTTAGTAGCTGGAGAAAATACGATTGAGTTTACTCCAACTGAAACTGGAACCTTGCCATTTTCTTGCTCAATGGGTATGTATACGGGCGTCTTTAATGTTTACGATGATAATGGAGCTATTGGCGAGGTGTCTTCTAGCGCGTCCCCTAGTATTCCCGGTGTGAAAATTGCACAAGCATCGGCTGGGTCATGCGGTGCTTCCGTCGCTGTCGGAACTGGCGGCTGTGGTTGCGGTGGTGGTATAAAAAAAGCTGCCCCCTCGACATCTGCACCATCCGCTGCCGTAACAGTTGTTGATACAAATAACGAAACAAGTCAGCAAATAATTAGAAGTACTTATACGGCTAGTAATTTTCTTGAACCGAATATATTTAAGGTTAAGCTAGGCACAAGCGTCAAATTTATAGTTGATGTTAAAGATGATGGTACTGGTTGCGGTTATGCGATGATGATTCCCGGTTTATACAATACGGCCGTTCCGCTTGTCGCTGGGACCCCAATTACAATGGAATTTACGCCAACAGCTAAGGGGAGTTTTGATATCACCTGCAGCATGAACATGATCAACTATGGGACAATAATTGTTGAATAATTAATTTTTAATAATATGAATATACTAAATTTTGAGTTAGCAGGTTTAACTTGTGAGGCGTGTGTTAAGTTAGCCAGCAGTCGAATAAAAAAAGTGCCTGGTGTTGAAAATGTTGAGATTGAGTATTCTACTGGTAAAACAAAAGTGCGAAGTAATTCAGAAATTAATCTTGATTTAATAAAACAAAGTTTGGAAGGCATGACCTTTAAAGTGGTAAATTAAAAATATATGAAAAAAAATATAACTCTTAAAATAACAGGGATGCATTGTGCGTCTTGTGAACAAATTATTACTGAGGAATTAAGCGAACTGGTTGGCATTTCGGATATTAAAGTTTCAGCTGAGACTGGTCGAGCAACTTTAATTCTTGATGAAGAAATAAATAATAGACAAAATATTTTGTTGGCCGTTGAAAAGGCTGGGTATAAGGCGGTTGTTGTTGAAAGTGCTCCAGCTATTAGAAATGCTTCAGTCGACGAACCACTTCATATTCAAACTGAAGGACAAATAGAATATAAATCCTCAACCGAAGATTCTGATCAACGTTTGAATCTTTCTTTATTTGGAATGCATTGTTCATCTTGCGCTAATATAATTGAGCGCTCACTTAAAAAAGTGCCAGGGGTTAAACAGGCGAGTGTTAACTTTGCAGCCGAAAAAGCATCTGTAGTTTTTGATGAATCTTTAGCTAGTTCCAAGACCTTGATGGAAATGGTTGCTAAGGCTGGCTACAGAGCAGAGCTAGTTGACGCTAAGGATCCGGATTATGAACGACGCAAACGTGAAAAAGAAACAGATTCATACTTTAGAAAGTTTTGGTTTAGTTTAATATTGAGCTTACCAATGCTTTATTTCATGTTGCTTGATTTTGTGGCTATTCCTGGTAAAGCCGCCGTTTTGCCTTATGTTGGCATTATCTCCTTGCTATGCACAATACCGATACAGTTTATAGTCGGAGCGGGTTTCTATAAAGGAATGTGGTCATCATTAAAGATGAAAACTTTTAATATGGATAGTCTGATTGCCATTGGAACTTCAACGGCTTTTATATATAGTGTTGCAAATTATATTAATTACTTCATTAAAACAGGTTCAATTATTGGTTTGAATGGAAAAATACCGGAATTATATTTTGAAACTGCTGCTCTTCTAATTACATTTGTGATCTTAGGTAAATTATTGGAAATTCGGACTAAGGGTAAAACTGGAGATGCCATTAAAAAACTTATGAGCCTTCAAGCGAAAACGGCTCGTGTAATTAGACAGGGAGTGACGATTGATATTCAAATTGAAAAAGTCATTCATGGTGATATTATTTTAGTTCGCCCGGGTGAAAAAATTCCCGTTGACGGAAAAATAGTCAAAGGTTATTCGGCCATTGATGAATCGATGATTAGCGGCGAAAGTCTTCCCGCGGAAAAGAAAGTTGGAGATTTTGTAACTGGTAGTACGGTTAATAAAACGGGAAGCTTTGAATTTATTGCCACTCGCATCGGTTCGGAAACTGCGTTAGCACAAATTATTAGATTAATTGAAGATGCGCAAGGATCAAAGGCTCCAATTCAAGGTTTTGCTGATCGAATTTCGGCCGTCTTCGTGCCGACGGTAATTGCTTTAGCAATTTTAACATTTTTAGTTTGGTATTTTTTTCTGGGAGCAAGCTTATCGTTCGCATTAATGGCCTTTACGGCCGTTATAGTTATCGCTTGCCCTTGCGCCCTTGGTTTAGCCACCCCGACGTCGTTAATGGTTGGAACTGGGAAAGGGGCTGAATATGGGATATTGATTAAGGGTGGTGAGCCGCTAGAAGCGGCTTGTCATATTAAGGCTGTAGTTTTTGATAAAACCGGTACTCTCACAAAAGGCAAACCAGAAGTGACTGATGTAATTTCATTTGAGTTAGGTGAAGAAAGTAAAATTTTGGAAATTTCCGCAAGCTTAGAAAAATTATCTGAGCATCCATTGGCCGAAGCGATTTATACTTATGCTATTGAAAAATCAATTAAACCTGAAGAAGTTAGAAATTTTTCAGCAATCCCAGGGCACGGGGTTAAGGGTATAATAAATGATATTGAATATTTTTTTGGTAATCGACGCCTAATGGCCGAAGTGCTTGGTTTATCAATTGATAAAATAAATAATAAATTGGTTACGCTAGAAGAACAGGGAAAGACGGCAATGATTCTAGCGACGAAAAATAATATAATTGGAACAATTGCAGTAGCTGATACTGTTAAGGCCAGTTCGGCGGAAGCAATCTCTAAGTTAAAAAAATTAGGAATCGAAGTTTGGATGATAACCGGTGATAATGAGCGGACGGCGAAAGCAATCGCTTCCCAACTTGGTATTACTAATATTCTAGCCGAAGTATTGCCAGAGGATAAGGCTAATGAGGTAAAAAAACTTCAAACAAATAATCAAAAAGTCGCCATGGTCGGAGATGGTATTAATGATGCTCCGGCCATAGCTCAAGCGGACCTCGGTATTGCCATGGGCTCAGGAACGGATGTTGCTATGGAGGCGGGTGGGATAGTTATTATGAGAAATGATTTGAATGATGTTGTTACCGCCTTTCAGTTAGCAAAAGAGACAATGGGCAAGATTAAACAGAATCTGTTTTTCGCCTTATTTTATAATGTTATTGGAATTCCGATTGCCGCTCGAATATTTATCGGATTTGGTTTAGTACTTAAACCGGAATTAGCTGGTTTAGCCATGGCCATGAGCTCTGTTTCAGTGGTTGGTAATTCATTATTACTGCGCTATTTTAGGCCGAACAAAAAAAATTATTTTTCTCTGGTCGCTCCGATTATTATGGTTATTATATTTACATTTGGTTTTTTTGAATTTGCCAAATTAAGCTCGCTAATGTAATAACACTGAGCATGTTTAAAAAAAGAGGAAGTAACACTTCTTCTTTTTTAATGTATTATATATATGCTTGCCAAAAAAGAGTAATTGAAAAATATCTGTTTTTTCTCTATAATTACAGTATCTTAAACTTTTAAGGCCGTACTTGCGTATTAAAAAGAAGTTAATTATTAAATTAGTATTCTTTGCCTAATATGACTGAATATAAGTATTATATTAAAAAAATAAATCGTTCATACCCCGATACTGTAGTTTTAGAAATTGCCGATAAACGCGGTGGTGCCGTGTTTGATTTTAAGGCAGGTCAATATGTTATGCTTACCTATAAAAATCAATTCGGAGTCACTTCTGATAAGCATGCTTTTTCGATTGCTAGTTCGCCGCTTAAAAAAGACGCCTTAGTTATTGGTGTTAGAGTTCAGGGCAAATTTACCCAGGGGCTGCTTACTCTTAAAGAAGGAGATGAGCTAATTGTGGCCGGACCGTATGGCAAATTTATTTATAATGAAAAAAAATATCCGGACGCCGTTTTTATTGCTGGTGGTATTGGGATAACCCCTTTTTTAAGTGCCTTAAGTTATGCTAACGATGCGGGGCTAAAGACTAAATTATCGCTGATTTACAGTGTCCGAAGCGAACTAAGCGCAACGTTCCTCTCGGAAATAAAGTATCTAGAAAAAGCGAATAATAATATTTCAACGCTTCTATCATTTACTGAAGAAAAAGGTGAATCAAAAAATAAGAATATATTATTTCAGCGCCTTAATGCTTCTGCAATTAAAAATTACTTATCTGATGTGACTGGAAAAACTTTTTTTCTCTGCGGACCGGCGCCGTTCATGGCGGCTACAACTGCTAATTTATTAAGCCTTGGCGTGCGCAAGGAAAATATAAAAATGGAAGAATTTACAATGATTCCTGATACGGCATTTACGGCTAAAATTAGAAATTTTGCCTATGCTGTCGGTTTTTCGTCGGTAGTAATGATTTTATTTTTTGTTTTAATAACTAAATCTTGGGCGGCCGGAGCAGTAAAAAATACATCAAGTGCGACTGAAGCGTCAGTAATTAATCAAGCCGCCTCTAATCGCACATCCGCCATATATGAAGCAAAAAATAAAGCTTTGGCTGATCTCAATCAGAGGATTTTGGCAGTCGCAAAAAATGGATCTACTAGTTCTCAGTCAATCCAGCAAGTGCTTAGTTCACCGGGATCTTCTCAGACAAATACAGTAAGGGCAGCAACTGCTCCGGCGGTCAATTCTCAGCCGCTTGTTTCAAGCCCGATCGTTGTTCAACCAACGACAGCACCAACCCCGACTGCACAGCCAGTTTATACTCCAGCGCCAACACCTGCTCCGATGCCAGTCTATACTCCAGCGCCAATGCCAAAACCGATGCCAGCGCCGATGCCGACTACTAAAGTTTCTTAAATAATAATATGAAAAATAAAAAATTAAATAAAATTACATTTGTCTCTCTGTCACTATTTATTTTTGCATTGTCTTTTTTTATTTTGACGTCCTGGAGTCGAGCGGACGACGATAATGAATCAGATAATGAGCATGAAAATCGTTCGTCAGATGAGCGTACTATAAGTCCCGTCGTTAGCCCTGTTATAAAACCAATTGTAAGTCCAGTTCCCGTGGTCGATCAACTACCTCAGCCAGCGGTTGTTAATATTGTTTCGCCGGTCGCCGCACCAATAATCAGAGAAACTAAAACTATTAATTCAGTTAAGACAATTATTAGAACAGAAACAATTAGTGACAGCAAAGCGATTTTAGAGTCGCTTAAAGATTCTGACGGTGATGGAATTCCTGATGTAATAGATAAACATCCCGGCGAAGATGACTTTGCTTATGCATTCCTTGACGCTAATGGTAATGGCATAGCTGATGATTTAGAAGTATTAATTAATTAATTAATTAATTTTGTGATTTGGCGTGAATTCAAAGCCCTGGGTAGTGAGATAATTATTGCGGCTGATCTTCATATAAATCAAGAAGATATATTATTGTCTGTAAAAAAAGAAACGCTAGAATTTGAAAAAAACTTTAGTCGCTTTATTCCTGGAAATGAATTGAATATTTTTAATAACTCAACAGAATCTAAAAGAAATATAAGTTTCCTTTTTGGGGAAATGTTAAAAAAAGCACGTGAATATTATTATTTAAGCTCGGGCATATTTGATCCAACAATTATCTCAAGTTTAAACTCTTTAGGTTATGATCAGGATTTTGATGTTTTAGATAAATTAAATAGTCAACAAAATCAGCCTAGCCCAGATTTAAAAAAAATAGTAAATGAATTTGAATCGAGATCAAAAATGACTGAACTCGAAGTTTATGATACTTATGTAATCTGCGCAGAAAATTTTAAGATTGATCTTGGTGGCCTGGGCAAGGGTTTCATTGTCGATTATTTGGCTGATAAATATTTTTCAAGTATTTCCGATTATTATATTTCGGCCGGAGGCGATCTTCTTATTTCCGGGAACCAAATAGCTCAGCGAGGTTGGCAAGTGGCTGTTCAAGATCCGAGACATGCTGATAAGAATATTTTTTCTATAAATACTGGTGGTGAAAAAATTGCCATTGCAACTTCAGGAATTATTAAAAGACACGGAAAAAAGGGTAAGGTAAATTGGCATCATATTATTGATCCCCGAACCGGCCTGTCAGTCGATAATAATATTTTATCGGTAACACTTATAGCTAGTACTACTTTAAGGGCTGATATTTTTGCCAAAACAGTTTTAATTTTAGGAACTCATAAGGGACTTGAGTTAATTGAGGGTCAAGCTGATGCAGCCTGTGTAATATTCTTAAGTGACGGCTCACCTATATATTCTTCAAGGATGAATAAATATTTAAAAGATAAAATTTAAGTGTATGGATAAAATTAAATCGACTAAAACTTTATTAATAATTTTTTTAGTTTTTTTATTTGCCACTTCAGTTTATTTAGCTCAGCCGATGGTAAAACAAGCTCAGGCGCAAATAATAAATAGCGCTAAGGATAGTGACTATGATGGTTTAAGCGACCAGGTTGAAATAAATACTTATCAAACTGATCCAAATAAGGCTGATACTGATGGTGATGGCTATTTAGATTCGGCTGAAGTTATAAACGGTACCAATCCTTTAGTATTTGATCTCACTTCGGCTCCTAATAACGCGGTTAATCAGCCAGACATTCTAAGTAGTCTTCCTTGGTATGTGGCGCGTGCAGCCGGAATTTCAACATATATTTTGATGTTTTTAGTCGTATTTTTAGGCACGGGGATGACGACTAGCTTTGCTTATAAATATGTTAATCCGGTTCAGGCTTGGGTAATTCATAAATATTTAGGGATGGCCCTTGGCATTAGCTTACTCATTCATATTCTGTCTTTAAGTTTCGATAAATTTATAAATTTTAGTTGGGGGGAGATTTTGATTCCATTCTTCTCTAATTACAAGCCACTGTATTTAAATTTCGGAATATTTTCTCTTTATATTTTATTAATAGTATTATTTACTTCTCTAATTATTCGCTTAAAATTCCATAAAACTTGGCGCGGTATTCACTATGCAGTTTATCCTTTATTTATTTTTTCGTTTATCCATGGATTTTTTATTGGTAGCGACTCCGGAACATTAATAATGCGTTGGGTCTATGGAATGACCGGTGCGGCCTTTTTATTATTACTACTCTATCGTTTTATATTCCAAAATATTTTAAATTCCAAATCAAAATAATACAGTTCAGTAATAAAAAATTAAAAAACACTCCTTAGGGGAGTGTTTTGTTTTTATTTATTGGAAATTTTTTGAACGATTAATGCAAATTTTTTATCATAATTTATATCAGCTCGTTCCAGATGTAAATAACGACTTCTATTTGCTTCTAATTTTATGGAAAAAATAAAAGGGTTTTTATTGTCGCCAAGAAATATAAAATTTTTTTCACTTGTCGGCAGGATAATTGAAGTTAGTGATGGTAGCCCTAGTCGCAATAAAGTCTGATTGCTGAGTAGTTTTAATGCGTTAATTAGTAAACTCGGGTGGGGGTCATTAATTATTTTATAACCTCGCCGCCTTAGATAATAATTAATATTCTCGCAGGGAATCATTTGATCCGGACCCTCAAAATAGATGTGTATCTTTTTTGGTACCTTAAGTTCAGTCGGGGAAAATAATTTTTCGCGATAATTTTGATCATTACTTTTATCTTCAAAGTAGCGACTAATCGCGCCAGTTTTGATTATATCGATGAAATCTTTAAACTGGGTTGTTTCAATAATCATTGTGTGGCTTATAAGCTCTTTCATTTTTTGATTTTTAAGGTTCGACAATTAAATATTTGAATATTTATAATACAAGTATATTAGATAATTGTCAATTACGCTTTTCCCAATTATGTAATATAATAAAAATGTAATTAATACATATGAAAGCATATTACGTATATATTCTTGAATGTTCAGACGGCTCGCTTTACACCGGGATTACTACGAACTTAGAGCGTCGATTTTTGGAGCATGCAGGGAGTGGGCGAGGCGCTAAATATACTTCTGCCCATAAGCCTCTTAAATTTATTTACAGTAAAAAATTTTTCGGGCGCTCAAAGGCTTCAATTGAGGAGTCGCGAATAAAGAAGCTTACACGTATTCAAAAACAGAACTTAGTAATTAATTTAAGTATGGAAAAAATAATTAAACAATTGGAAAAAGAAGTTAAGGGCTTATTTCTAAATGATAGTAGTGGACATGATTTTTATCATTTGAAAAGAGTATTAAATATAGCTAAATCTTTGCAGCAAAAGGAAGGTGGGGATAGAATTGTTATTGCCGTGTCTGCTTTTTTGCATGATTTACATCGTTTAATCCAAAATGAGACTGGTCGGTTTTGCTCGCCCAAGGATTCATTACCAAAAGTTAAATTGATTTTGGACAAAATTCAGTTATCGTTTGAACAAAAAAATCAGATTCTTCATTGTATTGAATATCACGAGGAGTATGGTTTTTCAAAAAAAGGGAAAACGGTGTCTGATATAGAAACATTAATTGTTCAAGACGCCGATAATCTTGATGCTATTGGCGCAATTGGAATTGCTCGAACTTTTTCATATGGTGGTGCTCATGGTGTTAATATGTGGAATCCGGAAAAATCATTTCGCCGTAAATATTATGATGAGAATAAAAAAGATGTGTCCGTCATTCATCATTTCTACAGTAAACTGCTTAAGTTAAAAGGGAATATGAATACGAAAACTGCTAAAAAAATGGCCGGCGCTAGGCAGAGATATATGGAGACTTTTTTAGCCGAGTTTTTTGACGAATGGAATGGGCTTAAGTAAGCCGGGTAAGTTCTTGACAAAAATTACTTTAGGGACTAAACTAATAATTAACTAAACTATTATAATTTTTAATCACTATTTTATGAGCATGCGCCGATTTTTCACAAAAAAGAAGATTATTTGGACAATTATTATCCTTATTATTATCTCGGGAGTAGCTTATTATAAGTTCAAGCCAAAGAGTAATGCCGATAATATTTCAACCGCAACTGTCAGTGAACAAAATTTAGAGCAAACGGTTTTGACGACCGGACAGGTCGTTAGTGAGACTAATTTGAATTTAAGTTTTCAGACTGGCGGAGTTGTGGAGCAGATTGTTGTCACTACCGGCAGCCAAGTTAAGGCTGGTGATACCTTAGCAATTTTAAGCCAGTCTAACGCCAGAGCTTCTTTAACTAGTGCTAGCGGGCAATTAGCTTCGGCTAATGCGAGTTACCGGAAAGTTTTAGCTGGGGCGACACCAGAACAGATTAATGTAACACAGAAATCAGTTGATTCAGCTCGAGTTGCCTATACAAACTCATTAAGTCAGTTAGCTAATGTCCAAGTTTCAACAGCGGCTTCAATTAATCAAGCGCAAGCGACCCTTGATGACCTTCAGTCACCAACCTCAACGTCAGATAATAAACGATCTGCGATTATGGTTGTGATCGCTAATCAATTAACAGCCGTTAAATCAGATTTGGATAAAGAGAATCAGATTTTAGATGATAATAATTTGAAAGACAGTTTCGGGGCAATGGATTTTACGAGTGTTTTAAATTTTAAAAGTGCCGTCGCGCAAGTTCAGTCTTTATTAAATAAAGCTAATAGCAGCTTATCAGCTGCCCAGGCTTACAAGAGTGACGCCAATATTTATCAAGCTGTAAATGACGCTCTAGCGGCCTTAAATCAAAATATTACTTCTTTAAATTATTGTTATACCGCTCTTCAAAATTCCGTGGTCAGCTCTAAATTAAGCCAGGCACAACTTGATAGCTATAAATCAACTATTAATTCCTATATCTCATCAGAAAACAACGGCTTAACAGCTGTTAAATCTTCGCGTCAGGCCTTAACGGATTCTTTAACGGCCGCGACTAATGCTGTGACTAATAGTAAATTATCAGCGACTCAACAAATTACTTCATCACAGAATCAAATAAATAGCGCCAAGGCTACACTCCAACAATCCGAGGCTACTTTAGCTCAACAAAAAGCCAAGGCTCAACCAGCCGATATTGATGCGGCTAGAGCCATGCTTCTATCTGCTCAAGGAAGTGTCGAAGCGGCTCAGTCAGCTTTAAGTAATACAGTTTTAAAGGCACCGGCTGACGGCACAATAACTTTAATTAATACAAAAGTTGGTCAGCAAGCGACAGCTATGCAATCAGTTATAACTTTGCAAAATATTAATGCACTTCATACTGAGGCCTATGTTAGTGAGGCGAATGTTGCCTCATTACAAATTGGTCAGTCAGTTGATTATACTTTTGATGCTCTTGGACCAGATAAACATTATGAAGGAAAA